>CBFHKM010000030.1:2529-8522 GCA_965656385.1 Oceaniferula sp. | reverse complement strand
CGAACACCATCGCGATAATCGGAGCCAAGGGCTCCTGTAAATCGGCCTTGAGAACCCAACAAGTGATCAACAAAAGACGCTATCACAACCTTTCTTGATCTATAGGTCTGAATAATAAAGATCAGCAAGGCTACCCCTCCACCAGCAACACACACAAGTGCTGGGTAGGGATAAAGACCCAAACGTAAAGAGCCCGCCACACCTGCACAAAGCAGGAACATCAAGCACATGTATATCCATATTTTAAGTTTGGCTCTTCTATCAGACATTCGCATGTCCAGCCCTCCTCTTACTTTCAGATTAACAACTGCCTGTTTGGCAGCTAGGCCCATTCGCCGAATAAAACGCTTTTTACTATCGGTAAATACTTCGTTGAGCTCATCAAAATTATCCAGAGTGATTTCCAGCTTCGCCTTCACTCTGGGCTTCACTGTGCCCCAATGATCTTCACATTCTTGCATCAGCATATCGGCATCTTGCTTGGACTGAAGCTCAACGGCCTGCTGTACAGATTCAACAAGGTCTCTTACCACTGTTTGAGGTAAATCATCAGCAGCAAACAAGCTCTTCAACGTCGACCACACGCCCATCTTGGTCTTCATCAACTCTCTGCTACGCTCTCCTTGCTGCGCAAACACCTCATTCATGGCTGTAAACTTGGAAGAAACCCCTACTGACTGCTTTTCTCGATTAGCATCGATTTCTTTTTCGAGATCATTAAGGAAACCCTCATTATCGTCCAACAAGCGAGTCCTTCGCTCGATCATATCCTCAACACTCGTCAAAACCTTACCCGCAGCATCACGAACTTCACCGAGAACTTCACGTCGGGCAGAAGAACTAGTGACTACCTCAGAGATATATTTTTCAAGATTTGGGTAACCACTTTCACGCCACAAACTATCGCTAAACGGATTTTCCGATTTAGCCTGGATAGCAAGCTTTCCAGACACAGGGTAAATTGGAAGCGTTCGACCAATTCGCTTTCTACAGAGGTCACGCATATGTCCGAGGATAACATCGAGATCCCCCTGCTCTCTGAGGTCAGCTTGCTGCAGGATGAAAATCGACTTCTCGATCATGTCATCGTTCTGCTTGCTGATAAAATCCCAAGTAGAGGCTCCCCATGGATTGCTTGCAGGAAACACCCAGAAAATGAGATCAGAAACGGGCAAGAATCGATCTGTTATCGCTTGATGTCCTTGCACGACAGAATTAGTACCAGGTGTATCAACCAGGTTAAAATCCATCAAAAAATCAACCGGTCGAAAACGCTCCTCCAATATCGGAGTTACCTCTTCATCAATGTCTTGCTCCGCATATCGATACCACTGCACCCGATCAGTTTCAGGCAGCACATTGGTTTTACATATATTTTCACCAAATAAACCATTAAGTAAAGATGACTTGCCGGCATTCACCTCACCGCATACAACGAACAAAAACGGATTCTTTAAGCCCTTGGTGATATCATTTTCTTCCAAGGGTTTCTTCTCAGCTCCTGTTTTTTCAGCCAGCGCCAATACCCTTACAACAACATCAGTGAGTCGCTTGCGAGTCGTGAAATAATCATTCCCGAACATGGTGCTAGCTATTAAGGGTGAGTAAAAACAAAATGCAACCCTACTTGGAGTGGATTTTTGATTCTAAGGGCAAGCAGGTCATTGCCTGACAGCGGGCAATCTCACAATTGTGACAGGTTCTCTCACTTTCCCTTCAGACATAGGCCGAGCAGCCAAGGCCTTTACAGGCTTACTGAGGTCAGCACCAGCTGATGATGCACTGACACCGAGTAACTGCGAAATAGTAACAAATTGGAATCCGCGTTGAAGCAGACCATCTAGAGTGTCGGGCATCGCATCAACCGTTGGTTTGTGCAAGTCGTGGGCCAATACAATAGAACCGTTCCTTGTGCTCTCCAAGATTCTCGATGTGACCACTGATACTCCGGGTCGCTTCCAATCGTTTGGGTCAACATTCCACATAATAGTGGGATAGCCGTATTCTTTATATATCCAAGCTCTCTGACTTTCTCTGAGTGCTCCATACGGTGGGCGCATCGTGCGCGGCACCACGCCACAAGCGGACACGATGACATTACGCGTCCGATCCATTTCAGATCGAACGGAATCATTACTTAGCCTGGTGAGATTGCGGTGCGTCCAGGTGTGATTGCCGACTTCGTGCCCCTCTGCCACCATGCGCCTAACAATATGTGGATACAGGTCAACATTGCGACCAACCACATAAAAAGTGGCCTTTATATTACGCTTACGCAACATATCGAGTAACCTTGGAGTATTTTGTGGATGGGGCCCATCATCAAATGTCATTGCAATGTAAGGTAGATCAGTGCGACCTCGACGATGACTCACATCAACATCCGAGGGGAATGTGTTGGGCAGTTTGATATCAGGATTCCTCAAGCCTGAGCCAAAAAGTGATGGAGATCGGTAGCCACTATTATACTTAGTCTTCCTCGATTTATCATTGGCAGAACAAGCCACCAACATCATGAAGGCTGACAATGTGGCGAGAAACAATGGACGTTGCATAATAATCATAGTCTGGAGCAGGAAAAGTGATGTAATATTAAGTAATGAGAAAGTAAGGGACGCGAGACAGGGTGCATTAACGTAAATCTGCGGGCTTTCGAGCAAAATACATCCACATCACTTATTAAGTTAAACTATAATCTCTTGAATGTGAAGCCACATATTCACCCCATATAGGTGTATCGGCTCAACACTAAGCTCTCAAAAAAAGTAACTCATAGAAGCGAAAGAGTCGGCAAGTAAAACGAATAATTTACGCATTTCGCTATTGCAAAGTGTAACAAGTCATCGTAGTTACACGCCGTCAGAATTGTTTGCTTCTTTTTATGCATCATTTCTCAAACACAGCCCTATAGTGTAATTGGTAACACACCGGATTTTGATTCCGTATTTCCAGGTTCGAGTCCTGGTAGGGCTACTTTTATGTCCACTCCACAATGTTGGACTAATTAGCCCAGGTTCGCCTTTTTTGTCGGCGCTCACATAAGTGGCTATCTCTCACCACTCATATGGAATGCTCAGCTGCGCTCGTGTATACGGTCGGTAAAAAATAATCTTGGCATCTTCATGACTGAACATAGATTCTCAATATTGATTGAAGAGAATTCGACATTTTATCTCACAGCTTCAAACACTGACCAGCACCTACAGTTTGGACAGATCATAATAAAACATAGCTTAACATGGCACATATTGATATCTACTTTGAAACGATGCTTGAGAACAAGGCATCCGACTTACACCTCTCCACCGGCAATGCCCCCATCATTCGCATCAATGGCGAATTAGAGCGCCTCAATGCTCCGCCTCTAGAGCATGCCGAGCTGCTCGAGATGCTAAGAGAAATCTGCCCAGATGAAAAAATGTCTCACTTTGAAAAAACCGGAGATGTGGACTTCGGCTACGAGTTACCGGGCAAAGCTCGTTTCCGTGCCAACTTCTTCAACCAAAAAGAGGGCGTTTCCGCGGTTTTCCGAACCATTCCCTCCGAAGTTCTGACTGCAGAGCAGCTCGGACTTCCTGAGATCTGTCAGAAGTTCGCTAAACTAACCAAAGGACTTGTCCTTGTTACTGGACCTACCGGCTCCGGCAAATCAACTACCCTTGCTGCAATTATCGACTACGCCAACAAGATCCGTGCAGATCATATTCTAACCGTGGAGGACCCCATCGAATTTGTTCACAAATCTGTCAAGGCCCTCATCAACCACCGTGAGATGCGAGATCTTGAAACCATCAGTCTAGCTCTAGAGGCTGCCGCTACTGGACACCTTGTCTTTGGAACATTGCACACACCTAGCGCAGCTAAGACTATCGACCGAATCATTGACGTATTTCCTGCAGGTCAGCAAAACCAGATCCGAACGACACTTTCCGAATCCATCAAAGGAGTGATTGCCCAGAACCTCTTCAAGCGTGTGGATAAGCCTGGACGAGTCGCTGCGCTAGAGATTCTTGTTGTGGATACGCCTATTGCAAACATGATCCGTGAGGAAAAAACCTACCAGATCCCTGGCATGATTGAAGTAGGGCAACGCAAAGGAAACGTGCCACTCGATGAAGCCATCTTAAAGCACTTGGAAGCTGGGCGTATCAGCCCTGACGAGGCATTTGAAAAATGCATTGATAAGAAGCGCTTTCTCCCCTTCCTCACGCGCGAGCCTGAACCATGGGAGCTGTAAAAGCGTATGCAACGATCTTATGCGGCCAGAGCTAACCTTGATATTCACAGTGGACTAGTCAAACAGCGACCGCTGCCACAGCCTCGGCACACTTGATGCCATCTAAAGCTGCAGAAATAATGCCACCGGCATAGCCAGCGCCCTCAGCACAAGGGTAGAGGCCTGTAATTTCAGGGTGCTGCATATCACCTTCATTGCGCGGTATTCTTAGCGGACTACTTGTCCGTGTTTCAAAGCCTATCAACCCTGCCTCCTCTGTTATATACCCATGCATGCCTTTGCCAAATTTGCGCAAACCTGTCTGCATACGTGACACAATGAAACTTGGCATCACCTCATGAAGCGGCGACGCATTCAAACCTGGGAAGTAGCTCGTCGATGGCAAACTTGATGAAACTCGTTCCTCCAGAAAATCTGTGACTCTCTGACCAGGCGCTTTTTGTTTACCCCCACCATGAACGGAAGCAGCCACTTCTAACGATTTTTGGAAAGCCACCCCTGAGAGTATACCATGCTCTGGAACAAAATCACGCGTATCATCAGGATCAACGCTAACCACCATGCCGCTGTTGGCATAAGCTGAATCCCGCCGGGACAACGACATCCCATTGACCACAACCTCATCGTTTTCTGTAGCCGCTGGGACAATAAATCCACCGGGACACATACAGAATGAGTGAACTCCCCTTCCACCTATTTTGCAAGCCAGTCGATAGCTTGCGGCTGGCAAAATGCGTGGGCGCTCCAGCCCCCTTTGGTAGTGATATTGGATACTATCTATTAATGGTTGTGGGTGCTCGATGCGCACACCAACGGCAAAAGTCTTCTGCTCCATTAATATGCTCTGTTTTGCTAAAAGCTGATAGATATCTCGAGCGCTGTGTCCGGTGGCCAGGATAACCGCATCACCGACAAACTCAGCGCCATCTGCAGTGGCAACCCCGCGCATCACCTTCCCATCGGCAGAAGTTAAAAATTCGACTACTTTGGTCTCAAAGTGAACTTCTCCACCTGAAGCTATGATGCTTGCCCGCATAGCCTTGACTACATTGGGTAGTAAATTGGATCCAATATGCGGATGAGCATCTATGAGAATTTTTGAAGGTGCTCCATGCGCAACAAATGTCTCATAGACATCACGCACGGGCCCTCGTTTTGTTGCCCTAGTGTAAAGTTTACCATCGGAAAATGTTCCTGCTCCACCCTCACCAAAGCAGTAGTTTGAATCTTCAATCACCTTACCCTCTCTCAGTAAGGGCGCTAAATCAAAACGTCTTGCAGAGGCATCTTTGCCCCGCTCAAGAATGACAGGCTTCATCCCGAGTTCTATTGCTTTCAGTGCGGCAAACATACCGGCTGGGCCACAACCCACAATGACTACACGTTTTGCCGATAAGGCTATCTTCGGATAGCTCGACTTATACAGCGGCTCGGGAGGCAAAGCCATGCCCACTCCCACCTCAAGCCTGAGTTGCACCTTAATGTCTTTTTGCCTCGCATCAATTGAATGTTTTCGCAGGCGCAATTCCTGAACCTGCTTGGGATGAACACGAAGCTTTCTAGCTACTTTTTTCCGCCAAAAATCCTCATCCTCAGAACGATCAATCGCAACGATAATATCTACTGTCTCGATACGATTCATACTATAATGATCTGCATCATGCTAAGAAATCGCGAGCTTCGCTCCATCTTGGTCAACATTAACAAAAGTAACACGAGTAGAAAAAATCACACTCTTGGCATCGTCTCCTCCACG
>CBFHKM010000030.1:0-2432 GCA_965656385.1 Oceaniferula sp. | reverse complement strand
ATGCTTACCAATTAAGTGTGCTCCCTCGTCTGTATTGATATTGAGACATGGACCATCCTTTTCTTGAGATATCATTAATTCAGCTTCAAAACCAAGCTTATCAAGCATGCTACTGAGTATTTTACCTGCTGCTTCAACTTCCTGCATAATTTATTGATAGCCATGTGATGAGAAAAGGTCAAACGCCACTTATCAGATCGACACGCTTTTTAATGGCCAGCAAGCGTTCACAACAGATATGAGACTGACATCATAGATACAGCAACACAACCGCATCATCGTCATCATGAGAATAAATCTCTGATTCTCTTGCATTGCTCTTGCCCAAATAGCTTCAGCTCCTAATATCCCGCGATCTAGCTATGCACCGCGTATTTGTCGAGAAACAAGCCGAATTCAATACCCAAGCCCGTGAACTCCTGCACGACCTTCGGGATAATCTCAATATTCATCATCTTAAGCACATTCGTGTCGTTCAGCGCTACGATGTTGACGGGCTTAATGAAGAAGAATTTGCCGAGGCCTCTCGTCTCATTCTATCTGAACCTCAGGTAGATAATGCATCTGTTCAGCTCGATCTTGCCAATGATGAGATCGCTTTCGCTGTTGAATACTTACCTGGTCAATATGATCAACGAGCAGATTCCGCAGCGCAGTGCGTGCAAATCCTTACCCAAGGATCAAAACCCCTCATCGGCTCCGCGCATATCATCATCCTTGGTGGAGAGCTAAGTGAAGACGAGATGATTCAAGTCAAAGCTTACACCATCAATGCTGTCGACTCACGCGAAGCCAGCATGGATATGCCCAAGACACTCGAGGTTTTATCTGATACGCCTGAAGATGTCGAAATTCTAGAGGGCTTCATCAACGCTTCAGCTGATGACCTGTGCACTAAACGTGATGAGCTGGGTTTAGCGATGTCTGCCGAAGACCTCATCTTTACTCAAACCTATTTTCGCGATGAAGAGGCTCGCAACCCGACCATTACTGAGATCAAAATGCTCGACACATATTGGTCAGATCACTGTCGCCATTCGACCTTCGCCACCAAAATAGAGAAGGTTGAATTTGAGCAGCAAGATATCGTGGCAGAAACGTATGCAAAATACCAAGCATCTCGCGAGACTGTCTACGGCTCGGAAACAGACCGCCCCGAGACCTTGATGGATATCGCACTCATCGCGATGAAGGAACTTCGTAAAACGGGCGAACTAGACAATGTGGAAGTCTCTGAGGAAATCAACGCGGCATCCATTGTCGTTCCTGTTGATGTTGATGGAGTCGATGAAGATTGGCTGGTGATGTTCAAAAACGAAACACACAACCACCCAACTGAAATCGAACCTTTCGGTGGGGCTGCTACCTGCCTTGGCGGATGTATACGTGACCCTCTATCTGGCCGATCTTACGTTTACCAAGCCATGCGCGTTACAGGCGCTGCCGACCCGCGCACCCCATTTCCAGAAACGCTCCCAGGCAAACTCCCTCAGCGTAAAATATGTCGCGAAGCGGCACACGGCTACTCATCTTATGGTAACCAAATAGGGCTTGCGACGGGACAAGTTTCGGAAGTCTATCACCCAAACTATGTCGCCAAGCGAATGGAAATTGGTGCGGTAGTGGCTGCAGCACCCAAAGAAAACGTATTTCGGGGTAGCCCCGCCACTGGAGACGTCATTCTCCTGATCGGAGGACGCACAGGTCGTGATGGTGTCGGTGGGGCTACAGGATCATCTAAGGAGCATACCGATACAGCACTGGACAACTCTGCTGAGGTGCAAAAAGGCAACCCTCCAACAGAACGTAAAATTCAAAGGCTCTTCCGAAACCCAGAGCTCGCTCGCAAAATTAAAGTATGCAACGATTTCGGCGCAGGAGGCGTATCAGTCGCCATCGGCGAAATAGCCCCCAGCCTGGATATCAACCTAGATGAAGTACCAAAGAAATACGACGGACTCGATGGCACGGAACTTGCCATCTCAGAGTCCCAAGAGCGCATGGCCATTTGCGTCGACTCATCAACGATTGCCTACTTCAAAGCAGAATGTGACAAGGAAAACCTTGAGTGTAATCATGTGGCTGATGTCACAGACACGGGAAGACTTACTATCTCATGGCGCGGTAAAAACATCGTTAACTTCTCACGGGCTTTCCTAGATACCAACGGCGTCACTCTATCCACAAACATTGAGGTAAAAGCACCATCTGCCGATTCTCCACTCGGAAAGCCAATCCCAGCACTCAGAGATTCAGCTCAGCTCACCCACGCAGAGCGTATGCAAATTGCACTTTCCGATCTTAATACAGCCTCACAAAAAGGTCTGGGCGAAATGTTTGATGGATCCATTGGATCAGGTAGTGTGCTCAACCCCTTTGGCGGCAAACACCAACTAACCCCAACAGATGCGATGGTTGCCAAAATCCCCCTT
>CBFHKM010000029.1:17165-18443 GCA_965656385.1 Oceaniferula sp. | reverse complement strand
AGCGAGGAAAGTGTGAGGTTTGCAATAGCGTCCTCGTTTGCACGAACATTATCTGATTCTAAATCGATCATATGAACGACACCTAAGTGGACTTTGCCGACCTCGTTGCTGTCGTCATTGAGTAAGGCAACAATCTTATTGCTGTGGCCACCTGTGATGATGAGTTCCTCATCAATTTCGCGCTCTACACCAGCAAGGTATGTTTTTTCGCCCAAATGGTCCTCCCGTTGGTCGACGGGGTTGATGTGACCACCCACGCCGATCGAGACTTGGGCATGCAGACGGGACTCGCCTCCTGATTTGCCTCGGGTGTAATGTAGGTAGCGATCACCTTGTTCGTCTCTGACTCTGAAAATACAGTAGGGGATGAGTTGCTTGTGTGAAGGATCATCCTCGGCGGCAGCTCGATCCAAAAATAAATTATTTTCAGGGTTTAGTAGGGAAGGTAAATAGCGCTGAGTGTCGGTATTGATTCCTTGGAAGTCACCGAGATTGTCGAAAAGCTCGCGGGTGACAACGAGGATTTGCTCGCCTTGATAATCTTTCATAATAGTGGTCGTTAGTTAATGCTTGGGTAATTGGGATCGAACGTAAGAGATGATGTGCTGATCGTCATCATCTGATGCCCAGACGTGACGTAGAAAGTCAGCGGGGTGAATGTTACCGTGATCCCGAAGAAATTTGCGGTCGCCGCCACATCCGAACATGATGTCAGGATCGAGTTCGCCACGAAGTTTGGCCCTAGCTTTTGTCAGAATACGGGGTAGATAGTGAATGCCGTCTAGGGTGTCGCCGAAGGTAGGTAGATCACCGGTGCCAATTTCATGTTGGCTGAGTATTCCATCTTGATTAGTCAGGAAATAATCGCGTCTGACAGCCGCGATGAGAAGCGCGGCTGACTCACTGGGGGCACCATCATCGGCTAAATCCTCTACAAAATCGAACAACTCACGTGGCTTGTAGCCGATCGTTTGAAGGAATGATAGATCCTTTGGCTCATAGTATGTTGTGTAGTCTTTTTTGCCACTTTGATAGAGATCGATACAATGGCGAAATAACAACAGGAATTGTTCATCCCAGTTCATGATGCTTTGACTCTAGTTGGCTCGCCCTGAATAGCTGCCGTCAGTGCTGTTAATCTTAAGCTTGTCACCCGGCTTAACAAATAGTGGCACATGCACAACGAGGCCTGTTTCAAGAGTCGCTGGCTTGGTTGGGTTGTTTGCTGTATCTCCTTTGATGCCATCTGACGATTCAGTGACTACGAGCTCGACTACG
>CBFHKM010000029.1:6817-17068 GCA_965656385.1 Oceaniferula sp. | reverse complement strand
AGCCACTCGGGTCGGAGTATGAGAACTCAAGTTTTTGTCTATCTGTCTCTACGATTTCAACCTTGTCACTTGAGGCGAAGCGAATTGATTTTGTTTTGCCGGTCTGAAAGGAGCGGATCGTTGCCGCGATCAGCGCGTTGCCTTTACCTGGCGTTCGGTGGTCAAGATTCAGCACGATTCCTGTTTCACCTTCATACTTGATGCATTGGCCGCGTTTGACGTTGGTTGCTACGATGGATGCCATGGGACTGTTAAATTTAGATTTTTGGGTTGGTGATAGGGTCTGAGAAAGGAGTTGGCAGTGTGCTCAGAGATCTGCAACTTGCAAGGTTGAAGTGCTGTGAATCTTGTCGCTTTTATGGCCAGAGAATGACCCTTGTCGGGGCTTCGATACTGCTGCGCAATTCGTCGTAGCGTGAAGGAGTATGAAGTCTGACCCTCATTTCGATTGGCTCACTAGAATTTGGCAAGGGAGCTATAATGGGGGCTTCAAAGGTGAGGGTAGTTTTGTTTAAGGCTATTTTGAGCGATTGTGGCTCGGTCAGTGTCAGACCTGCTAGTGGAGGCTTACCAAATGTTAAATATTTATTTTCTCTATTGGTCAAGTTGACCTCAATAAGCTCGTCGATTCTGTGATACAAGCAAGGGAATGAAATAATCGCACCAGACTCATTATGAATGGTGAATTGGAATCGAAGTAGATGGGGGGCGTTATCCCGCGCGATAATGGTTTCCCCCCTTACCTCAAGTGACACATGTTCTAGGTCGACTCGAGCTCCGAGTGGTGTGTGTTTTATAGGTAGCGGATCTGTTTGTTGGTTGCCGCAGGAAGCGCATAACAACAAGTAAGCAGCGAGATAACAAAGGTGTCGTCTCATGGAATCAGGTATTAAATGAGCTTCAAACGGGCAAAGTCTTGTGTGTCTATGAGGCCAATAGGTTTTCGGTCGCTATCCAATACAACGATGTCATCAATACGATGTGTTCCAATGGTGGTGATCGCTTCGGCTGCTAAAGAATCAGAGAATAGTGTGACTGGGTCTGTAGTCATGAAATGGCTCACTGGTAAGTTTCCGATCTCGTTGTTTTCCTGATAAGATCTGGCAAAGTCACCATGAGTAAAGATGCCCGCCATTGAGCCATCATCATTGGTAATAACACATGCACCACTCCGAGCATGGCTCATGCATGACAGAGCATCTTGAATAGTGTTGGACGGTTTGATGACAGCAAGTGAGTCACCACTGCGCATAATATCGCTAACTTTCGTCAGCAAGGCTCTTCCGAGTGATCCTCCAGGGTGGAATTTTGAGAAGTCTTCTTCAGTGAAGCCTCTTGACTCGAGTAGAACCATCGCCAAGGCATCTCCCATGACCAACATTGCCGTCGAGGAGGATGTCGGCGCCAAATTCAGTGGGCAAGCTTCACGTTCTACTTCTGTGAGCAATGTCGCATCGCTCTGCTGATCAAGGGTCGACCCCCCTTTGCCGGTAATGCTGATGATATTAACATCAAATCGCTTGATGAATGGGAGGATGTCCAGAAGCTCCGATGTTTCTCCAGAATAAGAGAGCGCAATAATGGCATCGCCATCTGAAATGATGCCAAGGTCACCATGTAGCGCATTTTGCGAATTCAAGACGACAGCAGTAGAGCCCGTTGAGTTGAGTGTAGCTGCTATTTTATGACCAATATTTCCAGATTTACCAATGCCAACGACGACAATCTTGCCTCTGCTTTCAAGACAGTGCCTCAGCATGGATACGGCCTCGGAGAAGGATCCATTCAATGAGGCAGAAACTTTTTGCAGTTCTTGAATTTCCATCTCAAAGATCCGTCGGCCCCGATCCTCGTAATTTACATCGTTCACGGCTCTAGCTTTAGACAAATGGGGCCTTCTCTGAAAGATCAAAAGTGAATCGAATGAGGAAGTGAAATATTTTACATGATTTTTCTTGCCATAAAGGCAAATTCTGGCAATTTCCCGCCGCGCTTAGCGCACCACTAATGCGACCCGTTCGTCTAGTGGTTAGGACTCCGCCCTTTCACGGCGGCAACACGGGTTCGAGTCCCGTACGGGTTGCCATTTCACCCCAGCTCTCTCTAAAAGGGCTGGGGTGAATTGTTTTTAGGCTCTTTGTCAACTGCGAGACGAGAGCCGAGAGGGTTTGAATTCAAGACGCACTGCCACACCACCACGCTGGATGAGCGGGATTAGCAATTAGACGTAATCTATGGGCTCGATGCAGTCGAGATTCACTAAGAAAGCATCCATGGCATTGAGCGTAAGCTCGAAGTGTTTCGAGCTCACATTGAAATTGAAAAAGCTGTGATTCATTCCCTCGTATTCAATCAGCTCGCATTTATTTTTTTTGCGGTTCATTGCTTTGGCAAATTTTGCGATGTGTTGATGAGGCACGATCGTATCAGCTTTGCCATGAACCAGAAGCATGGGGCACATGCCTTTGCCAACTAGTTTCGATGGGCTCAGTTGGATCGCGTTTTTGCTGTCGATGAAGCGATCCATAGCGATTCCTTTTTTCGTGGTGTCTACGATGGCACTCAGGGCGATCACTCCAAGTGGACGAGCTGAATAAGTTTCTGACGCCTCATTTCCTGGCTGCATCGCAAGCAAGAGCGCCATGTGCGCTCCTGATGCAGCTCCTGCAGCTGTAATTCTATTGGGGTCTAATCCAAGCTCTCTGTGGTTGTTTTTGAGCCACAGCATCGCTCTCTCGGCGTCTTCAATTGCATTTTCTGGTGTTGCGTTGAAAGCTGATGAGACACGATACTCGACAATTACGGCGACCATGCCGCGACTTGCAAAATGCATCGCATGAGGGGCAAACTGAGTCGCCATACTTACGTCCCACATGCCACCATGAAAAAAGATAATGGCAGGCTTTGAGTCCCCAGCTTGATGCTGTTCTGGGAAGAAGCAGTGAGCGACTAGGTGCGTATCGTCTACTGTGCTGTAGGCATATGACTCGGCATCCTTGAGGAGTTCAAGGTTTCGCTCAGCACTCAGTGGTTTTGCCTTTGTTAGTATGCTCATAAACGATATTATTAACTGTGTGACTGAAAAAATAATTTACTGGCATGTGCAGCAGCAGATCGTGGCTAAGAAAAGGTTTGCCCTTAGCTGGAATTATTGTCCAATGTAAAGCGTGATGCAAAATTATTTATTTCGTTGGTTAGCAGTGGTAATGATGTCGCTGACAAGTTTAGGCACTACTAATGCGCAACTTTCAAACCAGCAGATTAAGTTAACGCAGTCTTTAAACGAGGTCTATAATTTTTGGCGTATTGCGATGGTTGGCGGTAACTATCGAGCGTGGCACCAAGTTACAGCAACACATCGCAGGCTAAGCCTGCAGAATCGTATTTCATCAGAAAAAGGAAGTTGGCCTGCTGATATTTTTAAATTGCCTGCTGCGCCACCGACTTTGACAGGACTGAAGGCACTCAGGGCTCGCAGCAAGGGCATGACTGCAAAGGTGGTATATTTTGGCAAGGTTGACTTCGGGGCTGGTAAAGTGCCGTCAGATAACCTTCTCCTACTAAGCTTTGTCTACGAGGGGCGTGGCTGGAAATACGATACAGCTGAATTTATCAATCTAGATAATCTCAAGGACGTGCGTGCTCAACTAGCATCTGGTAATTTAGCATACGTTGATACAGATGCGTTCATGCCAACGGGAGTAAAGCCAAGGCCTCCTGCAGAGGTTCCCAGAGCCAAATATATTGCCAAGGTTTATAGTTATTGTCCTGGCAGGGAGGTGAAAGTAAGGATCAATAAAATGAGTGAGCACCGCTTTCAAGATAACCAGATGTCAGAGGTGGTCATTGGGGGTGCCAAGGACGGCAGCAATGAGATCTCATATCAAATTAGGGATTTGCCAGGATATGGGGGTGATGATCCAGTGACGCTACGTGTCTATCTTATATCTCAGGTTGAAGGGGTATTGCCTATAAAAGTGTTTCAATATCAAACGAAACAAGGAGAGCATCCAAATCAACACGGTTCGACTGTGTTTAGAGTGAACAATGATGATGGAGCGAAAATCCTAGGCTTACATTGATCTGCCTGATGTGTCCCAGCTGCATTTCTAGGCGATGTGTAGCGTTTGTGTTTTATCAGATTAAAGCGTATCGCGGTTATTAATTCATTCAAGAGTGACTCTAGAAGCTGGTAATATCGACAAGATATCAGCTTGAAATTCCTGGTGTATCTGCGCAATAAGCAAATCGTTATGGACAGGTGGATGCTTATATTAGCCACAATCCTTGCAGCTGTGGCGGCTGTGCAAGGAGCACGTCACGTGCGTCACGGTAATAGGTCTCAGTGGACTGTTGTGTGGATGCTAATGTGCTTTCTTGCTCAAATGACCATATTAAGCTTGCGTGGTGAAATGCGAGCCAGTTGCCCACTCAGTGATACGGGGGAGGTTCTAATCTTTGCTGCGTGGTCTCTGACGATGTTTTATATGGTTGTGGGCTCTGTTTATCGGTTGTCTTTATTAGGCGTTTTTACAGCACCATTAGTTTGTTTCTTGTTGTCGATTGCGTTAATGCCGGGGCTTCTTGATGCCAGCCCAGAGCGAAAGACGGTTGTGGATGGTTGGCGAGAGTCTCATGCTGCTTTTTCGGTATTGGCATATGGAGCATTGGGTTTAGCGGCTGTGGCAGGTTCGATGTTTATAGTTCTCAATAGACAATTGAAAGAAGCCCATATGGAAACTGGATTATTTGCTAATTTGCCGCCTGCTCGTGACCTCAACAAAGTCGTTGAGCGTTTGTTGTGGCTTGGTTTTTTACTGCTTACACTGGGGCTTATTTGTGGCTTGGTGATGCAAAAGTCAGGGGCTACCAACAAGCATCTTTATGTTGCACTGGGACAATGGTTCGCCTATGCTATTGTGCTTGGTTTTAAGAGGAAACGCGGCATGCCACCTCGAAAGTTGGCAATAACAGCTGTAGTATTGTTCGTTTTGTCATTGATGATTTTCCCCCTGATCAACTAAATGGAATTGATATGCATGGGGCTCAATCATGAAACCGCACCCGTTGAGGTGAGGGAACACTTTGCTGTTGCTCAAGAGGGGCTCGGCCCGATGGCCAGAGAGTTAACCGAGCTTACAACCATTGCTGAAGGTGTCGTGATTTCAACGTGCAACCGCATGGAAGTATATGTGGCTGTGGAGGATCGCCAGATGGGATTAGATGTCTTGACCCAGCATTTGTCCCAAGGTCATGACACTGATAAAATGTCGCACTTATATCAGAAATGTGGAGATGAAGCTAAAAAGCACCTTTTTGCCCTTGTATGTGGTCTTGATTCAATGGTGCTTGGGGAGACAGAGATTTTTGGGCAGGTAAAAAATGCTTACAAGCAAGCTCTTGAGGCGGGTGCCACTAAAGGGGTATTGAACCGGCTTTTTCAAAAGTCATTTTCGGTAGGTAAGCGTATTCGCACCAATACTCGCATTCAAATGGGTGCAACATCGGTAGGAAATGTGGCAGTTGATTTGGCGGAGAAAATTTTCGGTAAGCTCAAAGGATGTCATGTGATGATTATTGGTGCAGGGGAGACCAGCCGACTCGTAGCCCAGAGCATGATCTCACGAGGGGCTAGCCAGTTGACAGTCACCAACCGTTCAATAGAGCGGGCCAAAGCCTTGGCTGATGAACTTAATGGTGAGGTTGTTCCATTTGATTCGTGGGAAGATGCCCTAGTGCAAGCTGACGTTGTAGTCTCATCGACTGGGGCGCCCGAACCCGTATTACGAGCTGCACAGATTGAATCTGTGCGAAGAATGCGTAAATTTCGTCCTTTGTTTTTAATTGATATTGCGGTGCCCCGCGATATTGAGGCGCAGGCTGGTGAGATTGAAGAGGTCTACCTTTACGATATTGATAAGCTTCAGCAATTAGCAAGCAGCGCCAGAGACTCTAGAGCAAAGCAGGTTGAACTCTGTGAACAAATGATTGCAGAGGAAATAAAACAGATACCATGAAACCACTTGTTGTTGGAACACGAGGCAGCGCACTTGCTCTAGCCCAGGCGGAAATGACCGAGATCGCTTTGAAAGAGCGATTTCCGGAGCGCGAAATCATCAGAAAGATCATCAAGACAACAGGAGATAGGCGCACAGATGTGCCGCTATCTCAGGTAGCCAAGGCGGAGGGTGTGCTCGACAAGGGAGTGTTTACTAAGGAGCTCGAGCTGGCTCTCGAGGCGGGTGAGGTAGATCTTGCAGTCCATAGCATGAAGGATGTGCCCACAGTGTTGGCAGATCATTTTTCAGTTGTTGGTGCGTTGAAGCGAGCACCGGTGAGAGATGTTCTCGTTTGTTCAGATGCTGATAGCCTTGAGGCATTACCAGAAGGGGCTGTGGTTGCTACTAGTAGTGTTCGTAGGCAACGCCAGTTGAGCTGGCTGAGACCAGATATAAAGCTTGTCGATATTCGTGGAAATGTGCCAACGCGGCTACAAAAGCTTCGCGACAATGATGAATTAGATGCCATTATGCTCGCTGAGGCAGGCTTGGTTAGACTGGGTTATGACCTCGGTGCTGAGCTCGATGGTGGCTTACATGCCGTAGCTCTCGCCGCGGCTGAATTTCTGCCGGCAGCCGGGCAGGGGATCGTTGGGTTCGAAATTCGCAAAGGGGATAAGGATACGCAGGCCTGTATTGACGCAATCAATCACCATGAATCGATGCTGCTGCTGCGAGCGGAGCGAGAGTTCTTACGCCTGCTGGATGCCGGCTGTCATACGCCGGTGGGTGTTAGGTCATGGGTCGAAGACGAATCTCTTTGCATGGCAGGACGGGTATTCGATGAGCAATCGAATGATGACCCGAAAGAGTCTTCTGTGTCGGGAGAAATGACCGAGCCCGAACAGGTAGCTAGTGAACTTTACAATACTCTGAAATGAGTGGGGTGTGCTACTTGGCTGGAGCAGGCCCTGGTGATCTCGGTTTGGTGACATTGAAGGCAAAGCAGTGCATCGAGCAGGCAGATGTTCTGGTGTATGATGCCCTCAGCAGTGCTGAGCTATTAACATGGGCGAAGCCAGAATGTGAGACCATTGATGTGGGTAAGCGTGCTGCGGATCATAAGCTTCCTCAAGATCAGATCAATGAGCTGTTGGTCAGAAAGGTCGCCGAGGGGAATATCGTTGTGAGGCTGAAAGGTGGAGATCCTATGATGTTTGGCCGAGGTGGGGAGGAGGCCGCCGCTCTGTCTCAAGCCGGTATGAGATTTGAGATTATCCCAGGTATTTCATCAGCATTTGCTGGGCCTACCTATGCTGGAATTCCCCTGACACATCGGAAATATGGATCTCAGCTTACGGTTTTTTCAGGCCATGACTCTGTCGATAAAGCAAGTAGTGATTTGGATTACGCTCAGCTAGCTAAGGCACCGGGCACGAAAGTTTTCCTCATGGGAGTGGCCCGATTGCGAGAGATCACAACACGGCTAGTTGAGCATGGTGCTGACGGTGGAACACCAATTGCGCTTACCCGCTGGGCAACAACAGGCAGGCAAAAAACAATCAAAGGAACACTCGCAAATATTGCCGATATTGCGGAGGCAGAAAAATTCAAAGCGCCTGCAGTGGGTGTCATAGGTCACATAATAAACGAAATGGAAAATATTGAATGGTATGAAAGTCGTCCCCTAAAGGGGAAGCGTATCGTGGTAACACGAAGTCAGGAACAGGCGCCGGAGCTGGTTAATAAATTGAACGATCTTGGAGCAGACGTGATTGAGCTTCCCGTGCTAAAAATTTGTGACCCCGTTGATAAGCGTGGCTTTGCTGAGTGCGTTGCTAATGTGCACACGTATGACTGGTTGGTATTTAGCAGTACTAATGGAGTAAGACGTTTTTTTGATGCGTTTTTTGCACTTTATAAGGATGCGCGTAGTCTCGGTGGTGTCAGGATTGCAGCTGTGGGCCCGGGAACGAAAATGGCGATAGAAGCTTATCGTTTTGCCGTTGATTTAGTACCTGAACGCCACATAGCAGAAGGTATACTCGAGACATTTCAAAATGAACATAATATCGACAGTCAAACGATGCTGTGGGTTCGCCCTGAAAATGCCCGGTCCGTTTTGGCCGATGGTTTGACCGAGCAGCATGCCATTGTGGACGAATGTATTGCCTACCGTATTGAGGCAGAAAAAGACGACCCCACTGGCGCTGTGGAACGCCTATCAGAGGAGGGGGCCGACATGGTGACGTTCACCAGTTCTTCGACAGCTAAGTATTTCCACGAACTCGGTTTGCCATGGCCGAAGGGGTGCGTGGCAGCAAGTATTGGGCCAATCACAACCGCTAAATTGACAGATTTAGGGAGGAAGGACATCGTTGAGGCGAAAAGCCACAGCATCGAGGGAGTTGTAGCCGCTATCGTAGACCAGCTAGCTGACGCTTAAAAACTGTCATTTTACTTGCAATTAGTATGAGTCGAGGCGATGTTTTCACTCATATTAGTATCTTTATAAACAAACTAAGGTTTAAATGATTCCATTTCCCGACAATGCGCCTCTAAGCGATGACCAAAAAAGTAAGCTCTCATCAGCATTAGCTAGTTTAAGCCCTGAGCAAAAAGCTTGGGTAAGTGGCTATCTTGCTGGTGCCGGCAGCCAAGCAGCAGGAGACGCTCCAGCAATAGTAACAGCGAGTCAACCGCTCACAGTTCTCTACGGAACAGAGTCGGGGAATTCTGAAGCCTTGGCTGGACAGCTTGCTACTCAAGCAAAGCAGCAAGGTTACAAACCACATTTGTTGAACATGTCCGACGCGACTGTATCCAACCTCAAGAATGCTGAGCGCTTGCTTGTGGTTGTAAGCACATGGGGTGATGGTGAACCTCCAGAATCATCTGAGGCTTTTTACAATGAACTGATGGAGGCTGACGTCGCACTTGATGGAGTGGAGTTTTCTGTATGTGCATTGGGTGACACCAGTTACGATCTATTTTGCCAAACAGGCAAGGATATGGATGCTCGGCTAGAGAAGCTCGGGGCAAAGCGCTTGGTTGCTCGGGTCGATTGTGATCTCGAGTTTGATGAGCCTTTTGCCAATTGGAGCCAGTCTGTTTGGAGCGAGCTAGGAACGGCTGTAGCCACTGTCGCCCCATCTTCATTGTCACAAAGTCAGCAAGTAGTTTTTGATAAAAAGAATCCTTTTCCTGCTGAGGTGATCGAGAACCAGTTGCTAAGTAGCAGCCGATCAGCGAAAGAAACATATCATATTGAGCTCTCACTAGAAGGCTCAGGTTTTGATTATCAGCCAGGTGATGTGCTCGGTGTGATACCGCGTAACTCCGAGGAGGTAGTTGAAGCATTCATCAAAGCAGGAGGCCTCGATGGTAATGCGGAAATAGAACACCATGTCATCGGCCAAATGCCGCTTGTGAACGCTTTGACAACGGAGCTCGATATCACTGGTCTATCAAGGAAAGTGGCAGCTTCATGGCAGCAGATTTGTGGATCCAAAGAACTAGCTGAGTTGCTTGCGCCGGAAGCTAAGGAGAAGTTTAAGGAGTGGAGTTACGGGCGCCAGATTATCGACCTACTCGAATTGTATCCAGCCAAGGACTTGAAAGCCCAACAACTCGTCGATATTCTTCGCAAGCTTCCTGTTCGTCTTTATTCGATAGCATCAAGTTTCAACGTGCATCCAGGGGAGGTGCATCTGACAGTCGCAGCAGTAAGATACAGCACCCACGAAAAGGATCGCAAGGGTGTTGCCTCAACCTTCCTTGCAGATGACGCGCCAAAAGGAACCAAGGTTTCTGTATACACGCATCACAACAAAAACTTTCGACTACCCGATAGTAATGAGACGCCCATCATTATGGTCGGTCCAGGAACGGGTATAGCCCCATTTAGAGCATTTATAGAGGAGCGGTCTGCAGCTCAAGCAACGGGAGGTAGCTGGTTATTCTTTGGTGATCAGCATTACAATGAAGATTTTCTCTACCAACTCGATTGGCAGGAGCATCTGAAAAATGGAGCGCTTTCTCGTATCGATGTTGCGTTTTCACGCGATCAGCCTGAAAAAGTCTATGTGCAGCACAAGCTTGCTGAGCAGGCTAATGAAGTTTGGAAGTGGCTACAAAAAGGTGCTCACTTCTATGTCTGTGGGGACGCCACATATATGGCTAAAGATGTTCACCAAACTTTGATTGAAATTGTAGCAAGTCAAGGTGAGATGAGCCATGAGGATGCAGAGGG
>CBFHKM010000029.1:5030-6718 GCA_965656385.1 Oceaniferula sp. | reverse complement strand
CTATGTCGCAGCATTGAAAAAAGACAAACGCTACCAGCGAGATGTCTATTAAGTAAAGTTATAGAAAAATTCACGGGCTCACAAAAGCCAATTACTAATCATATTATGAGCGAAGAGACAAAGTTGTCGGCCAACGAGCCGCTTAAGATCAATAGCGATTATTTGCGAGGAACCTTAGTTGAGGAAATCGCCGATGCCAGCACAGGTGCTATCACAGCAGATAGTCAACAGCTTAGCAAATTCCATGGAATGTATTTGCAGGATGATCGGGATGTTCGAAAAGAGCGCCGCCAGAAGAAGCTTGAGAAAGCGTTCAGTTTCTTGATTCGAGTGCGCCTCCCCGGTGGTGTGGCTCAACCCGATCAATGGTTGGCAATGGATCGAATTGCTGATGAATATGCAAATGGAACGTTAAAGATTACAACGCGCCAGACATGGCAGTTACATGGGGTGATCAAAAACAATCTGAAGGCGTCTATCCAAGAAATGGACAAATCCCTTTTGGACTGTATTGCAGCTTGTGGTGACGTAAACCGCAACGTGATTTGCAATGCTAACCCGCACCTGAGCGAGGTGCATGCCGAAGCTGTGGAGTTGTCTCGTAACATCAGTGAGCACCTTCTACCTCAAAGTCGCGCATATCACGAAATTTTCCTTGATGAGGAAAAGGTGATTAGTAGCGAAGAGCAAATTGAGCCTTTGTATGGGCAGACCTATTTACCGCGGAAGTTTAAAATCAATGTAGCAGTGCCTCCGGGCAACGATACTGACATATACGCACAGTGCCTGTCTTTCATTGCAATTGTCGAAGATGAAAAAGTGGTTGGCTATAATGTCACCGTAGGTGGTGGTATGGGCATGACTCATGGCAAAGAAAACACGTTTCCAAGAACAGCCGACTTGATTGGCTTTGTGACGCCAGACAAGGCTGTTGATGTCGCCGAAAAGGTGATGCTTGTGCAGCGTGACTTTGGTGATCGTACTGACCGTAGGCAAGCGCGACTTAAGTATACAGTTGAGCGGATGACGGCAGATGGATTTAAAGATAAGCTGGAGGAATACCTCGGCTATCAACTTGAGCCAGCTCGTGATTTCACCTTTGAATACAATGGTGATCGATTTGGGTGGGTCCAGGATGATAAAGGCAGCCACCATCTGACACTTTTTGTCCCTGGTGGGCGAGTGTGCGATACCCCCTCATCACCCATGAAGTCGGGTATTGCCGCTGTCGCAAAAATGCACAAAGGGGAGTTTCGGATGACGGCTAACCAAAACCTTGTCATTGCCAACATCAGTGAAGAACAAAAACCTCAGATTGAAGCTATTCTTGAAGAGTATAAGATTCTAAAAACCCACGAGCGGTCAGCGCTAAGGCTTAACTCTATCGCTTGTGTGGCACTACCTACATGCGGCTTGGCTCTTGCTGAAGCTGAGCGTTATTTGCCAGAGCTTATCACCGAGCTGGAGGAAGTTATTGAGGAGGCAGGGCTGCGGCATGATGCAATCACAATACGCATGACAGGGTGCCCCAACGGCTGCGGGCGACCGTTTCTAGCTGAAATTGGTTTTGTTGGTAGAGCACCAGGCAAATATAATGTTTATCTCGGTGGAGGCTTCCATGGTCAGAGACTCAATAAGCTTTACCGTCAATCTGTTTTGGCTGGTGACATTAAGGAATTACTCACTCC
>CBFHKM010000029.1:3770-4932 GCA_965656385.1 Oceaniferula sp. | reverse complement strand
ACTGGCATTCAACTTCTCCAGTTGCAGAGGGTGGATCTGCCGAATCCTCGCGATTTGATGGGGATAAGTATGAGTGTGGCTTACATTTGGACTCAGATACTCCTGACTTTCAAATTTGATGCGAGCTTCATTCTTTGTAAAAAAATAGATCTCAAGTGCTGTGGTAAAACTTATCTTATTAGGTCACGGATCATCAAAGCACCCTGATTCTTCGCGATCTGTCAGAGCTCATGCTGAGATTCTCTCTCGCAGTGATCAGTTTTCCCAAGTGAGTTGTGCTTTCCTCAAGGAGGAGCCGCTTGTTGAGCATGCCTTGGATGACGTCGGAGATGAGAAGGTGGTCATTGTGCCCGATTTTCTCGCGGAGGGGTATTTTACTCGTCAGGTCATACCTGCCAAACTGGGAGCTAAATTGTTATTAGCTAATGTTTCTTCTGCCCCGCCAGTGGGAACTCACCCGATGATGGCTGAGCTTATCGAAGCGGCGGCAAGAGAGGTTTTGGGCGACTGGGATGCGGGCCAGACTAGTGTGTTGGTTATAGGACATGGCTCTGGTAAAAACCCATGCTCTAAGCAAAGTTTGTTGGGGCATCTAGGGCAGATGCGCATCGATACGGATTTTGCACAGGTGGCCGACTTGTGGTTGGAGGAAGCGCCGCTAGTGAGTTCTTGGCGGCAAATAGCTAACATGAGTCGCATCATCGTCATTCCCTATCTTCTTAATGATGGTCAGCACGGTGGTTGGGATATACCAAAAGAAATTGGCATGGAGGTGAATGAAGATATTCATGATCAGACACATAACATTGAAGGCTGTGAGCTGAGGCTTACACCAGCACTCGGAACATCGCCTAAATTTGCAGAGGTTGTTGTGCAACTGGCCCAAATTTGGGGGCAAATATCCGAGGAATAAAAAACGCGCCAGCAGGAAATATGCTGACGCGTATGTTAAAAGTGAATGGCTGTAGAGGTGACCTATAGAAATCACCTACGTTCGATTATTCATTGTGAATGTGACCAGGTTGTCCATGTGGGGGATTTACTCTGGGCTTGGCTGCCTGCTCGCGGATTGTTTTTAAACGAGGAAGAAATTCGGTAGCAATTTTTCCCATTCTTGTATCGGAATCGATGGCGATAATCTCGTTAATGACTTGGGCAACAG
>CBFHKM010000029.1:0-3671 GCA_965656385.1 Oceaniferula sp. | reverse complement strand
CATCAAATTTTTGTGAAGCTAGCAGTGGGTTTATTTTCGCTGAGAGTAGGTTCTGTTTTTGTTCTCCGACAATCTTGTAATCTGTGATGAATTGATCAACCAAGGCAGAAATTCCATCTGTTTCCCCTGATTTCATCGCAGTCATGATCTTATTCTGGAGTTCTTTCTCTGCACTTTTTTTAGCCTGAGCAGCTAAGAATCCGGTTTGGTCATCAGGGTCAAGCTCCGCGATTCGCTTGATCGTGTCACTGTAATGATTTTGCTGACCCTCTGGAATCATCTCAATAGCGGTAATCAATGCTGCTGCACTTTTAGTGCCTTCTAGTTTACTGGCGTCTTCAATGGCGCGATTACGTTTTTCTTTTATGGCACGCAGCCCATCGAGGTGGATAAGGTATTTTTCTGGTCCGCCAGCCTGGTAGCCAGTTTGGGCGTATGGGAGGCCTTCCGAATCAAGTAGCAGTATTGTAGGAAATCCCTGAATGGAGTATTCTCTTTGCAGTATTTCGTTTTGTTGTTGAGTGGCGGCATCGAGTTTTGATTTATCCTGGGGGAAATCAACCTCAACGAGAACAAATTTATCGGCGACGCCTTGCTTGAAGCTGTCGTATTTGAAAACTTCATCGACAAGCTTGATACACCAGCCACACCAGTCCGATCCGGTGAAGTTGACCAACATGTCTTTATTTTCTATAGCGGCTTTTTGCTTTGCGGCCTTGAAGTCGGTCATCCATTGCTGTGTGTCGGCACTAGAGAATGTGAGGTTTGTTGCCAGTAGGAGGCTGGCGAGTATTAGTTTTTTCATGATGATTATGTGAGTGAGCAATGAATGTGATGATTTATTATTCCTCTGTCGATGTATAACGACACGCATCAGTAACTTTGTTTTTTCTTATGGTTAAAATAGCTTTTCAAGTTGCCGAATTTACTCAGCTTGGCACAGTGTGTAGGAATGGCTTACACAGCAGACAAAGCGTTTGGTTTAATAGAAGAGGCACACGATAGAGGCAGGTTGGCGCATGCTTTCCTGATCACAGGGCCGGCGGGAAGTGGCAAGGCTTCGCTGGCAGCGCGAATCATACAAATGGTTAATCCTGATGACAATGACCTCACGGGAAATAATCTATTTGGTGAAGTTGAGATTCCTGAAGAGGAATCACTAGACGAGCTCGAAGGTGACTTGATCAGAGTGGTTAGGCCTCGGTCAAAATCTCGCCGTATTACCGTAGAGGATATGAGGGACCTGGAAAAATCTTTTCACGTAGCATCAGCGCCAGGAAAGTGGAAAGTAGGTGTTGTTATTGGAGCCGACCGAATGGGGGTAGGTGCGGAAAATGCTTTTTTGAAAACTTTGGAAGAGCCACCGCCTGAATGTTTATTACTTTTAGTTAGTGATTCTCCTGAGCTTTTATTGCCGACCGTGTTGTCGCGCTGCGTCAAGTTGCCACTCATGGCACAGGCAGATCAGAGCGTTGTTGGTGAGGCAAGTCAGGAGTTGTTGTCTGCTTTGGCTTCGATGAGTATGCAAGGTATTGGAAATATGCAGGCGGCCTTAACATTGAGAGCTTCCTTTAGCGCGATTTTGGCACAACAAAAATCAGAAATAAGTAAATGCAATGATGTCGCATTTAAAGAAGAGAGTAAAAAATATAAGAACACAACAGACAGTGGTGACTGGCTCAAAAACCGAGAGAAGTATTATTTGGCCCTCACGGAGTCTGAATATCTTAATGAACGTGAGAAGCTCATTGAGACATTGGTTTGCTGGATGGGAGATGTAGTGCGTCAGAAATGTTTGGTAGCGCAATTAGATTTTCCCACTGAACAGGACACTACAGCGTCGGTAGCATCAAATCATACGATTAACGATTTGCTTCATCGGATGGAGGGCATCGAGCAATTGCGAGCCAATTTGGAAACAAATGTTCAAGAGCAGTTGGCTCTTGAGGTAGCATTTCTCACGGCTTTTGGTTAGTAATCATTTTACTTGTTCATGATGTTACAGTCCAAGATGTCTAGATCGGTTAATGGTTTGGCTTGATGAGATGAGTATCACCATTACAATATCTACATGCATTGCTGGCATCTAAGAGCTACAAATAGGTAGTAGCTGGCAACCTAACTCTCCGTTACATCACAATCATGAAAAACCCATTCCGCAAAGATTTGGAATCGCGCTCTCGACCAGAGGCCTGTACGGTGGTTATTTTCGGTGCCACCGGTGATCTTACCCATCGCAAGTTGATACCGGCTTTATACAACCTACAAGTGGAAGGAGCACTGCCGGCAGGGGTTAAAATCATTGGATTTGCGCGGCGAGAAAAGTCTGATGAAGAATTTCGATCAGGTCTTAAGGAGGTCAATAAAAAGGTTTCAAGGAGTGGTCATGATGACTCCATATGGGATGATTATGCTGAAAATATTCACTATCATCAGAGTGAGTTTCAGGATGCTAGCGGCTACGAAAGCTTAGCAGAACGGCTCGACGAGATCGACCGTGAGCGAGGGGGGAGTGGTCACAGGTTGTTTTACATTGCCAGTGCGCCAGAATATTTTGATGATATTCTCGCAAACATTAAGGAGGCGGGTATCAACCATAACAAAAAGGGTTTTTGGGCTCGGGTTATCGTTGAAAAACCGTTTGGAACCAACTTGCCCACTGCCAAACATCTCAATAAGGTTGTCAGTAAGACATTCAAGGAACGTGATACCTACCGAATCGATCACTACCTTGGAAAAGAGACAGCCCAAAATATTATGGTGTTGAGATTTGCGAACGCTATTTTTGAGCCATTGTGGAATAATCGCTGCATTGAGCAGATTCAAATTACTTGTTCCGAGAATCTTGGTATGGAGGGTGGCAGAGGCGGTTATTATGACAGCTCTGGCGCCATGCGGGATATGGTGCAGAATCATCTGTTACAGTTGTTAAGTTTAGTTGCAATGGAGCCTCCAACCGATCTTTCTGCAGATGGAGTTAGGGATGAAAAGGTTAAGGTTTTACGTTCGTTGAGGCAGTGGGATACGCCTAAACTTGTCGCTGAAAATGTTGTGCGTGCCCAATATGTGGCTGGGCATGTTGATGGTGAAAATGTGGTCGGGTATCGCGATGAGGATCGAGTTGATCCAGAGTCGATGACTGAGTCTTATGTAGCGTTGCGCGTGCTCGTAGATACATGGCGTTGGAGTGGTGTTCCCTTTTATGTGCGCATGGGTAAACAGCTCCCAAAGAAAGCTACTGAAATATCAATTCATTTCAAAGAACCCCCTACAGTATTATTCAACGCGTTGTCTGGCGGAGTTCCCGGTGGCAATGTTCTCGTTATGCGTATCCAACCTGATGAGGGCATCTCGCTGCGCATGGTATCTAAAATACCGGGATCTAGCTTGCGCATGGAGCCAGTGAAGATGGATTTCCATTATGCTACAAGTTTCGGTAAAGGCAGCCCGGAGGCGTATGAGCGGTTGCTATTGGACTCAATGGCGGGTGATGCGACCTTGTTCGCCCGTCGAGATGAAGTCGAAGAAGCTTGGAAGTTCATTGACCATATCCACCATGCTTGGCATGAGTCAAAAGAGACACCAGTGATGTCAGAATATGTTGCTGGTACATGGGGGCCAAAAGAAGCAGACGACCTGTTGGGTGAAAATGGTCACAAATGGAGAAGGCT
>CBFHKM010000028.1:0-20029 GCA_965656385.1 Oceaniferula sp. | reverse complement strand
CGACGCTTAGCTTGCATCAGAAATAAGTCTGTGATACTTCAAGCCCATGCCAGTCGCTACTCCTAAAGAATACGCCGCCATGCTAGATGCCGCCCAAAATGGGGGCTATGCATACCCTGCCATTAACGTCACATCTATCACCACTATTAATGGTGCTCTGAAAGCATTTTCAGAGTCCGGGTCTGATGGTATTATCCAAGTATCTACTGGGGGTGGAGGTTTTGCCTCCGGCACAGCTATAGCCGATGACGCCTTTGGCGCTATTGTTCTTGCTGAAGCCACTCACCTCCTCGCTGAGAAATACGATGTATTAGTCGCTCTCCACACTGATCACTGTCACCCAGAAAAAGTTGATGGCTTTCTCCGGCCGCTTCTTGACGCTTCTCGCAAGCGAATTGCCGAAGGTAAAGGCCCCCTGTTCAACTCTCACATGTTCGATGGCTCAGTTGTCGAACTAGACGAGAACCTCACCATTTCCAAAGGTCTACTCAAAGAGTGTGCTGAACTCGACATTATCCTCGAGATCGAAGCTGGATGTGTAGGAGGTGAAGAAGATGGTCACGATACTTCAGGTCTGCCCGCAGAGAAACTTTACACGACAACCGCAGACATGGTGCAGGTGTATGAGACGCTTAACGGCATTGGTCGTTTCATGTTCGCAGCCACCTTTGGCAACGTGCATGGCGCCTACAAGCCAGGATCAGTAAAACTCCAGCCTACCATTTTACGAGACGGACAAAATGCCGTGATGGAAAAATACGGCAAAGAGGCCGAGATGGACTTGGTCTTTCATGGCGGTTCTGGTTCTGAGCTCTCTGATATCCGTGAAACTCTCGATTACGGTGTGATCAAAATGAATATTGATACCGACACGCAATATGCCTTCACGCGACCTATCGTTAAGCATGTCTGTGAAAACATTGAGGGTGTGCTCAAAATAGACGGCGAAGTAGGCAACAAGAAAACCTATGATCCGCGTGGCTACCTGAAGAAAGCTGAGCAAAGCCTTTGTGACCGCCTCAAGGAATGCTGCGACGACCTCCTATCCACCGGCAACTCCATTTACGGTAAAGTTTAATACCTTAACGCTTTCCCGCACAACGGCCATACTCGCTCATGCAGGGTGTGGCCGTTATTTTATATTACAGATCACTAATGGATTAAACACAAAGCAACAATCAACATGACGAACAAACAACAAGACCACCCACTATCCAATATCATGTGGAATGTGCTCATCCCCATCGTTGCTCTGAGCTTCTTGGGAAAAAATGGAGACAAGTTCTGGCACGTCGGACCTGTGGCTGGGATGCTTGTTGCTGTGTCGCTGCCTCTGATCTACGGAGTCCACCACCTTATCAAAACTAAGAAGCCAAACTTCTTTTCTATCCTGGGCATCGTAAGCATCTTGCTGACAGGCGGCATTGCTATCATGGCATACAAGGACAATGGCACAGTGGATGCCGCTGCCCCGCAATGGTTTGCTTTGAAAGAAGCCGCCATACCCTTTGTATTCGGGCTGACAATCTTCGCATCACATTGGACCAAAACTCCTTTGATAAGAGTGTTCCTCTATAATCCTGATTTTTTTGATATCCCCTCTATAGAGAAATCCATTGCCGAGAAATCTGCAGAAGCTGACTACAAAAAGCTTATATTTTCAGGTACTGCACTGCTGGCAGGTTCCTTCTTCCTTAGCATGGTGATGAACTACTTTTTAGCACTTCACTTTCTTGCTGATAACACTGGTTCACAAGAAGATTTTAACGACGGTGTTGCTCAATTAACTGGCTGGGGATTTGCTGTCATCGGACTTCCTATGCTCGTTATTTTAATGGTGATTATGTGGCGCTTTGTTTCCAGCCTCAAAAAAATAACAGGTATGGATAACGATCAGATCTTACTACCACGCTGATAAGATATTGCGCTGCCGCCATATGGCAGCCATATGATAAAAAAACTGACAACCTCAACAATGAGACTGCCAGTTGGCTAAATCATATTTTTAATTCTGAATGGAATTAATCGACTAGATTATCGATGCGGGAAGCAAGCTCGACGTCAATTTCGGTCACACCCCCAATATCTTCAGTTTTGAGACGAATAGTAACTGTCAGATCACGGATGTCGATTTCAGGAAAGTGTTGAGCCTCATTCACAATCTCAGCTAGATCGTTCACAAAATCGATCCCCTCCATGTATTCTTCAAATTCGATGGTACGGGTAATAGCTTCGCCCTCTGCTTCCCATTCGGGACAGCGCTTGAGGGCCTCATCTAGTTCGTCGGCGGGAATAATTTCTTCAGACATAGAATATAGTAGTATCTCGATCTGGCCATTGTGGCCTGCGCAATTTTGTCTGTTGTTGTATTGATTTGGCAAGCATGTTTCTTCATCTTTTTTGATTTTTTCATAGAATGCTCATTTACAAGCTCATCAATTTACCTCTAGGTTAGAGTATGATACGCTTCTTCCTTTACCTTTTTGTTCCTGTTACTGTGTTACTTGCAAGCTGTGGCAGCACCCCAGAAAAACGCATTGAGCGTAATCCACAATTATTTCAGAGGCTGTCCAGTAATGAACAAAAATTGGTACGGGCAGGCAAAATTTCTCAAGGGATGAGTAAACCTGCAGTCTTTCTTGCAATGGGTAACCCCGATCATAAAACCTCAGGGATTCAACACGGCAAAAATTTCGAGCGCTGGCATTACAACACAATGGTTCCTGTATACAGTTATGGCGTGTCACCATATTATCGCTACAACTATGGACGCTATGGACGTTATAGTTGCCGAAGAAACTATGGTGGCATCGGCTTTCAGCCCACAGTACAATACGTGCCACGTCACGGGGCATCTGTTGAGTTCGTCAAAGATGTGGTTACAGAGTGGAACAGATCAGGAAGGTAATTAGGAGCAGCATAAAGATCCAACACATCACTCCCCGTCCAGTGAATGCACAAAAAAACTGGCTACGCATGCGCAACCAGCTTCAAAATTTTTGATCTCCTTGTTTGGAGAGGAATAGCAAAGACTACTTATCGTCTTTTTTGGGTGCCGCTTTTTTCGCTGCTTTCTTAGCAGTCTTCTTTACTGCTTTTTTAGCAGTTGTTTTCTTTGCTGCTTTCTTGGCTACTTTTTTCACCGCTGCCTTTTTAACTGCTTTCTTGGCAGCTTTTTTTGCCGTCTTTTTCGCTGGCGCCGATTTCTTTTGTGCGATGGTGGCTTTCACCTGATCTTTCTTGCGCTTCAAGTATTGCTTGCGGCGGCTACGCTTGATGATTTTGTTATGTTGCTTACCCATAGGAAGTGATTGATATGGAGTGGAATTAACGTCTGAAGTGACTGCAAGCAAGCCCTAAATGAAGGGAATAAACATTCAGCCATTTTGCAAAGCTCGCTTTTTCCCCGTTAAGCGCAGAAATGTCTCGTCACTCACCTCACGAGCGGCACGAATAGATCCTCCATCGCTCGTTGGCATAGACATGATTTGCTCTAGACAATGCCGTTGCGCTTCTTTTGTTTCAAATTCCATACCCACCAGAGCACGTCCAACACGTTCTCCTGAGTAAGCATAATTAAAATAGCAAAGATTTGCTAAATCTTTCACCTCCTCCATGAACTGCAGTAACGACCCCGCTCTTTCCGGAAACTCAATGTTAACGAATAGTGGGCATGTAAAACGTTCTGCCGCATAATTAATAATACGATAATCCACATCCTCATCTCTGGAGACATCACGAGCAGAGACACCCCGCAGACGGATAACTTCATCCAAATCATGGTATTCTTGATCTGATCCTATCAAACCAAGAACTGGATACTGCACATCTGAATCAATCATTCCATATTGTAAATCAATGATGCTGATCTCCCTTGGAAGCTGGCTGAGGAATTCCACCAAGGTGCCCTTCCCATTGGGAATGGGTACACGTAGAAACCTGCGTTGCTTAGATCCTATCCCTGCACGATGCGCAATAGCACCCAACTGAGCAAAATCCATGTTCGCACCACTGACAATACATAAAACTTTTTCGCCAGGCTCAGCACTCCCTTCATCACAATGTTTCTGAAATCCAGCCAAAGCCATAGCTCCACTTGGCTCTGGTATGATGCGAGCACTTTCCCAGAGAGTTCGTATCGAGTGGCAAACATCATCATTGGTGACCATCACCATAGCGTCTATGAGCTCAGAACAATACGCATAAGTATTTGACCCAGCTTTGCGCACAGCTGTACCATCACAGAACACGTCAACATAATTCAGACTGACAGGATGACCGGCCTCCATGGCAGCATTCATAGAGGCTTGATCAATGCCCTCAACACCATAGACCTTAACCTTGGGCCAATATTTTTTAAGCCAGCAGCTCATGGCTGCCGCCAGACCTCCACCTCCGATAGCCACATAAACTCGATCAAAGGGGCCACAGCCACTCATTACTACTTCATCCGCTAGAGTCCCCTGGCCTCCCATTACCCTTAAATCATCATAGGGGTGCACATATACACCTCCACATTCCTCACAAAAAACACGTGCAGCCTCTCCTGCCTCATCGTAGGTGTCTCCAACCAACCTAATTTCAACCATTTCTGCTCCTAGCCTACACACTTCTCCACGCTTAACCTCAGGTGTGGCACGAGGCATATAAATAACAGCCTTACAATTCAGCGTTTTTGCCGCCAGAGCCACGCCCTGGGCATGATTACCTGCTGATGCAGTCACAATGCCTTTATCTCGTTGCTCATTGCTGAGCGCAGCCATTGCGTTGTATGCACCGCGCCACTTATAGGCTTTGATGGGTCCCAAATCCTCGCGCTTGACCCAGACATCACAACTTGACCCTGGCACATCGAGAGACTGCAGAGGGGTAGCATCACCTAGAGCATATACACGCTCTCTAGCCGCGAGTATTTCTTCAAATAGTGTGTCGTTTTGCAGGGTGCTCATTGGATTGTATTAATAGAAAAAAAGTAAGAAATCTGCTTATTTGAAATCGAACATCAAACAAAAAAACCCAGGGTGCATAAAGCTACCCTGGGCCTTAAAAAATAATAGGTAAAGGTCAATTAGCCTTGGTAAATCCAATAGGAAACTGCAGCAACAATGAGCACCGCGATAAATACCCACAAGTAAATGATAGTTCCGCCCGAGGCAGTCTCGCCAGTATTCTTCAGGCGATCGTAGCGACCCTTAATTTTACCCTTACGCAAGAAGCCGTCATAGTGACGCTGCAGTAGATGTGTCTCAACCTGGCGCATCATATCGAGTAATACACCCACCAGAATCAATAGACTTGTCCCACCAAAGAAAGAAGTCACTAGAAATGGTAGCTCTTTACCAATAATCCCACGCGGCATCTGAGATACGATCCACGGGAGAATGAAGATAATCGTGAGAAAGATAGCACCAGCAAATGTGAGGCGAGTCATTGTGAAATCCAAAAATTCTGCTGTTGGCTTACCAGGGCGCACACCTGGAATATAACCCCCGCTGCGTTTTAGATTTTCAGAAATCTCACTCGGCTGAAACATAGTTGCCACCCAAAAATAAGAGAAGAAGAATATCATTACACCAGCTACGAGGTAATAGGTAAGACCACCGCCTGCCAACGCGTTTTGAATATTCTGAGACCACTGAGCGGTGGGAAAAGCAGAAGAAAGAACAAATGCTGGCAATGACAAGATGGCCGTAGCAAAAATAATCGGCATCACACCAGCGTAGTTCACCTTGAGCGGAAGATACTGTGTCTGTCCTCCGAGTTGTTTACGACCCATCACGCGCTTCGCATACTGAACTGCAATACGACGCTGGGCCTGAGTGATAGCAATCACAGCAGCAATGACAAATACGAGAAACGCTACCAAGAATACAAGGAAAGCAGCAGCTCCAACGCCTGCATCTGCACCTGAAACAAGAGTCTGCCAAGTGATCACCAAGGCTCCAGGAAGAGCCGAGATAATGTTCACAGTAATAATGAGCGAGATACCATTACCCAATCCACGTTCCGTGATCTGGTCTCCCAGCCACATCAGCAACAAGGTTCCGGTTACAATGGTTAAAACGGTCATGGCGATGAAAACAAAACCATGATCAGGCACGACTTCACCAAACTTTGATATACCTTGAAGGCCAGGAATATTACCCGGGTTTTTCAAGCTAATAGCAAGCAAGTAGCCCTGAACCAGAGCAATAATAATAGTAATGACACGGGTATACTGATTGATCTTTTCACGTCCGCCGTCTTCACGTGCAAGCTTTGAGAGCTTAGGCACGACAGCTGTCATAAGCTGCATCATGATGGATGCTGAAATGTAAGGCATAATGCCTAAGGCAAACACACCCATTTTTTGGAGACCTCCACCAGAGAAAAATCCAAGCATTGCACCAACTGCAGCACCGGGACCACTGTCGCCACCACTTTTTTGCTTGTCCGCCAAATACTCGGAAATGACGCTAGCATCAACTCCAGGAAGAGTTACATGCACGCCCAAACGGACGATAACGACGATGGCTAAAGTGAATAGAATACGCTCCCGAAGTTCGGGGACTTTCCATGTGCTCGCGAATGCTGAAATCATGAGATTGCTGTGATCAGTTTAATTATTATTAATTGTCGAATTCTGCCTGAGGCAGATGGCATGCATATATCTTGAAAGACAATATGCACAAAGAGGAAGTGCACAAGCACCTCCTCCCCATAAATGTGTTATTTAAGGAATGAAGAGCAAAGCCTACTCAGCTGCCTTCTGTGTTTCAGTCACAGAGCCGCCAGCCTTTTCAATTTTCTCTTTCGCTGTTGCACTGACCTTACAGCCATCAACAGTGAGCTTCTTAGCTAGGTCTCCATTGCCTAAGACCTTGACCCCATCATAGGTTCCCTTGACAAGGCGTGCAGCCTTGAGGGTCTCCATATTCACGGTATCACCGTCCTCAAAGCGCTCACTGAGTGACGCGACATTGACAACTGCGATTTTGTCCTGGAAGCGAGTGTTGTTAAATCCACGCTTAGGTAAACGGCGGTGCAGTGGCATTTGGCCACCTTCGAAACCTGGGCGAACGCCGCCACCTGAGCGTGACTTCTGACCCTTGTGACCACGACCTGAGGTCTTACCAAGACCAGAGCTTTCGCCGCAGCCTAGACGTTTTACCCGGTGCTTAGCTCCCGGACGAGGTTTGAGATTGTGCAAATTCATATCTTTAGATGTTAAGTTTTAAAGTTAATAATAGGAGCTATTTATAGCGACTCCTTGACCTTTTTGCCACGGCTAGCGAGGACTTCCTCACGTGTGCGTAACTGGGAAAGAGCCTTCATCGTAGCCTTGACCACATTGGAGTGATTGTTGGACCCGAGTGATTTACCAAGAACGTCAGTGATGCCTACGGCCTCACATACGGCACGAACACCACCACCAGCAATAATACCAGTTCCGGGACATGCAGGTTTCAGTAGAACTACTCCCCCACCGTGCTCAGCTTGAACCTCGTGAGGAATCGTTCCATCGACGATCTTCATGCGGACCAGTGAACGCTTAGCATCATCACTACCCTTGCGAATACATTCAGATACCTCTTGAGCCTTGCCGAAGCCAACCCCAACACGGCCTTCCTTGTCACCTGAAACCATCAGGGCGGAGAAGCTGAAGCGACGTCCACCCTTAGTGGCGGTAGCACAACGGTTAATGAAAACGACTTTTTCGGTCAGTTCCTTACCGTCGTCTGTCATGGGTTTAGGAGGTGCTTGTCTCTGTGGGCGACCACGTCCACGTCCACGTCCACGTCCACCACCAGGTCCACCGCGATGATTGTTATCAGATTCCCTGGAAGGTTGTTCGGGAGCCTTCTCCTGGGTAGGAGCGGGTGCAGCATCGGCTGCTACAGGTGCTGGTGCGTTTGACGCCTCAGCTGGTGTGCTATTTTCATTTTGATTATCAGCCATGGTTTTTGAATGGTTTAGAATTGAAGTCCTGCCTCACGAGCGGCATCGGCGAGCGCCTTGATTTTTCCGTGATAGAGGTGACCACCACGATCGAATACCACCTTGCCGATGTTGGCTTCCTTGGCGCGAGTGGCGACAAGCTCACCTACTTTTTCTGCTGTGGCTTGGTTGGATGCTGCATTTTCTAAACCCTTATCAAGGCTAGACGCTGCACATAGTGTGACCCCTGCGACATCATCGATAACCTGGGCATAGATATGCTGATTAGAGTAGCTGACAGCCAAACGAGGGCATGTAGCATCGCCTGACACTTTTTTACGAATGCGGCGGTGAATCCGTTGGCGGACTTTTTTACGATTGAGAGTGCTCATTGTTCTAAAATAAATTGATACTTAAATAATTATTCGATTGTTAGTGCTTATTGAACGCTCTTACCAGCTTTGCGGCGAACACGCTCACCTACATAACGCACACCTTTACCTTTGAACGGCTCTGGTGGGTAATAACGACGAACTTCAGCTGCAAACTGACCAACAACCTGTTTATCGATACCTTCCACCTTAATGTTGGTGTTCTGATCAACAGTAACTTTCACACCTTCAGGGATCGGGTGCAATATCGGGTGACTTTTTCCAAGGCTGAGATCAAGGTTCTTGCCCTTGACTGCAGCCCTAAAACCAACACCCTGAATTTCAAGCTGCTTAGTGAAGCCGTTGTTAACGCCTTCGATCATGTTGCTGATCAGGCTGCGGGATGTTCCGTGTAGTGCTCTCTGGCTGCGATGCTCAGTTGCACGCTTCACGGTGACTGTGCCACCGGCCTCTTCAAGTGTAATACCTGCTGGCATTGTCCACTCAAGCTTTCCTTTGGGCCCCTCAACAGTAACAAGTCCGTTGCTGTCCGATTTGACACTGACCTTTTCTGGAAGATCGATACTTTTTAATCCAATACGTGACATAGTGTTTTGTTCCTAAGTTGTATGTTTTCAAATAATGATCTACCAGACAAACGCGAGGACTTCACCCCCTAGCTTCTCTCTCCGCGCAGTGGCACCGGTCTTAACCCCTTTAGAGGTAGACACGATAGATATACCCAGGCCATTGAGGACACGCGGGATTTCTCCTGCACCAACGTAGCGTCGTATTCCAGGCTTGGATACACGCTTAAGATCTGTGAGAATGGGGTTTCCATTGTCAGCATATTTCACCTTCACCTTGAGCTCGGGAAACTTACCGGTGGAATCTACTTCGTAGTTCCAGATGTATCCTTCGTCTTGGAGTATTTTTGCAATTGCTTCCTTCATTTTGGAATGAGGAGCGTTGAAAGTCTCATTGCCTGCGCGAGATGCGTTTTTCAGACGAGTGAGAAAGTCAGAGATTGGGTCACTTAAAACTGCCATAGTGCTTGTAATTCTATAAAATGTTTAAATTTGAGTTGCTACGAAATGATTAGGCAGCGTCGTCGGCTTTCTTGGGTTCACGGAATGGCATGCCGAGTGCCTTGAGAAGCGCGCGGCCCTCATCATCTGTGTTTGCAGAAGTTACGAAGATGAGATCAAATCCAAGCTGACGCTTGATTTTATCGAGCTCAATCTCAGGGAAGATGGACTGATCGTCGATGCCCAGAGCATAATTACCACGACCATCAAAACTTTTAGGAGTGATTCCGCGGAAGTCACGAATGTTGGGAGCCGTAATGTTGATGAAACGATCTAGAAATTCCCACATGTGGTTACTGCGAAGTGTGACACGAGCACCAACGGCTTCGCCCTCACGAACTTTGAAGTTAGCAACACTCTTACGAGCATATGAGATACTTGGCTTTTGACCAGTGATCTTACAAATATCCTCAATCGCGTCTTCGACGGCCTGCTTGCGGTCGGATGCAGATCCAACATGTGTTGTCACAACGATTTTTTCAAGTTCTGGGACTTGATGCGGATTTGTGTAGCCTTGCGCTTCTTTGAGAGCAGAGACAACCTTGTCTTGGTAGTAGGTTTGTAATGTAGGTTTCATAGTTTGCGGGTCAGCTTGTTGTTTATTTGCTTAAGCGCTGGGGTTTTTTATCGATGGCCTGTAACGGTCATCAAAAATTGATTTAAGATACTTTTTTGACGTTTGAGATAGCGATGGGCCCATCTTGTTCGATGATGCCGCCATCAGGATTTTGCTCAGACTTGCGAATGGCTTTTTTCATGATGCGAGCACCCTCGACAACGACCTGGCCTTTGGCTGCGTTAACTTCGAGTATTGTGCCACGCTTGCCTTTGTGGTTGCCTGCGACAACTTCGACTTCGTCACCTTTTTTTACGTGTGTTTTGATACGCATAGTAAATAGAGTTTATAGTTTGATTAGAGAACCTCTGGTGCCAGAGATACGATTTTCATGTAGCGCTTGTCGCGCAGTTCACGTGCAACAGGTCCAAAGATACGTGTACCTTTGGGGTTGCCGTCTTTGTCAATGATGACGATAGCGTTACTATCAAAACGAAGCACAGAGCCGTCAGCACGACGCACAGGATATGCGGAACGTACGACTACAGCTTTGACAACCTCGCCTTTCTTGATGCTGGCGGTCGGGATAGCCTCCCTGACGTGAGCGGTAATGACATCGCCGACACGAGCCACCTTGGTGCGCTTGCCAATGACGCCAATCATCTTGGCGACACGTGCACCGGTGTTATCGGCGATTTGAACTTTGGATTCCATTTGGATCATGGCAGTAAAATGATTTGTTGGTATTTAGTAATGAGTAATTGCCGGAGTTACCGTGAGGTAACTTGCCGATAAATTAGTGAGTAAGAACTTCTTGCAGCTTCCAGCACTTCTTTTTGGAGATAGGCTTAGTTTCTATGATGCTTACTTTATCACCTACTGCAGCCTCACCATTTTCATCGTGGGCGTAAAACTTCTTGGATCGTTTGATGATCTTTTTGAAGCGTGGGTGAGGCACGCGGTTTGTGTATTCAACAACGATGGTCTTGTCCATAGATGTGGAGATTACAATACCGACGCGGGTCTTGCGGAGACCTTGTGTTTTGGTTTCAGATTCGCTCATGATTGATAATGTTAAATGATTCGATAGTTAGCTGTTAACTCTGGAGGCGACGCTCTGAGAGTGTAGTTTGCACACGCGCAATTTCGCGGCGAACGAGCTTGCGGCGTGCCGTGTTTTCCAGCTGTCCCGTTGCTTGCTGCAAGCGGAGGTTGAGTGACTCCTGTTTGAGGTCACGCAGACGGCTGATGAGCTCTTCAGTAGTGAGCTCGCGGATTTCTGTAATATTGGTCTGGGCCATGACTTGAAAATGTTTATGTTTTATCTTTTAAATAATCTTTAGCCGTGCTTTCCACGGACAACAAAGCGTGTCGGAACACCTAGCTTGTATGATGCCAAACGAAGGGCCTCTTTAGCCGCTGTTTCGGAAACTCCAGCAACTTCGAAGAGCATTGTCCCAGGACGGATGACAGCTACCCACGCCTCCACAGCACCCTTACCCTTACCCATACGAGTTTCTGGTGGACGGCCTGTAATAGATTTGTGAGGAAAGACACGAATCCAAACTTTTCCCTTACGCTTTAAGTTACGGTTGATGGCTACACGACAAGCTTCGATCTGTCGGTTAGTCATCCATCCGCGGCCTAGGCACTGTAGGCCGAAATCTCCGAAGCTAACGGTATTTCCACGCTGGGCGTTACCACCACGGTTTCCGCGTTGAGTCTTGCGGAATTTTACTCTTTTGGGCATTAATGGCATGATCTTATACTCCTATTTGAATGGTTATATGTGTAATGAACGTTATCTGTGAACTCGATTAGGCTTTGTTACGGTCATTACGATCGTTGCGATCGCGACGTTGACCACCACGTGGGCGTCCACCGCCACCACCTTGTTCCAATTTTTCTTCCTTTTTATTGATCCAGCACTTAATGCCAATAATTCCGTATACGGTAGCAGCTTCTGCAAAACCATAATCAATGGGAACACGCAGTGTTTGAAGAGGCACTGTACCCTCACGATATGATTCTGCACGAGCAATATCAGCGCCACCCAAGCGACCTGCACATCGGATGCGGATACCTTCAGCACCGAACTCCATGCCGGTTTGAATAGCGCGTTTCATTGCACGACGAAAAGCAATACGACGCTCAAGCTGAACGGCTACATTCTCTGCAACCAATTGAGCATCAAGCTCAGGTTTGCGGATCTCGATAATGTCAATCTTCACTTGGCAACCGCCGCACAATTGAGAAATCTCGTTAGTCATTCTCTCAATTTCAGAGCCCTTACGACCAATGACGAGGCCAGGACGAGCTGTAGACAGCGTGACACGAACGCTGTTCCATGCACGTTCGATAATAACCTTAGAAATTCCTGACATATGCAGGCGCTTCTTGATGTATTTTCTGATCTTCAGGTCTTCGTGAAGATTGTCGGTGTATTCTTTTCCAGTGGCATACCACTTAGAACGCCAGTCTTTAGAGACTGCGAGACGGAATGAGATCGGATTGATTTTCTGGCCCATGATTTTGTTTTTTAAATTTGATTACTTTTCTTCGCCTTTGCTCTCCTCGGCAGGAGCAGCTTCTTCAGTTACTGCTTCGGCTTTAACCTCCGCTACCTCCTCTGGTGCTTCCGTCGCTTCGGCTGCCTCCTCTGGAGCTTCCTCTATCTTCTCTTTTTTAGCCGCAGCTTTCTTCTTTGGCTTAGAAACTTGGTTGCGCTTCTTGGGCTTTGATGACCGCTCGCGTGGCTCGGGAATTTCTTCTTCATCAGTTAGCACTATGTAGAGGTGACTTGTGCGTTTACGGATTGCACTTGCTGAACCACGCGCACGTGGCTTGAAGCGCTTAAATGTTGGGCCGTCACCCACGGTAGCTTCTTTGACGGTCAACTCATCAGCGATAAGTTCATGATTATTCTCAGCGTTTGCTACAGCACTTTTGAGAGTCTTACCAACAAGCTGTGCTGCTTTGCGGGGCGTGTATGCGAGAGCGTCAAGAGCCTCAGAAACTGGCATGCCTTGTATGGCACGGGCAACGTCACGAGCCTTCTTGGGCGAGATACGGGCGTATTTATATGTGGATTTAACTTCCATCGGATTGTTTATGGGTAAAGTGTTTGGTTATCTTTGTGAAATTTTTACGGATGCAATATCACCAGATCTGATGACCTCGTCTGGTGCGTCTAGATGTGTTGGCAACAAGCCACTAAAATCCTTACGGACATCAGTAACTATTGCCTCAGCAACAGTTTGTTTGCCTCGTGTAATGGTGAAAGTCATACCGCGACGAACGGACTGATCTTCACCTGCATTGACAACTAGCACGCCGCTTTCCGGGTCAATGCTAATGATCTTTGCATACTGCAAACTTCCATGAGTAAGCTGAGGGCGCGGGTTCTGCCTTAAACCGAGGGCAAGGTCAAGCTCTCGTATGGAAGATTCTAGGCGAGCCCGAGATTTCGGGTCAGAGGCAACAGCAGTGCGAAGATATTCACGCATGTCTGCCATTAAATCTATTGCCGCTTTTTCGGTTACTCGGTATTGTTTATCAATGACTTCTGCGTTTTTGACAGCTTCTAAGACAGCCTCCTGGCCACCGTTCAACAAATTGTCACCTAAGGCTGCAAAACGAAGTCTTAGATCATTTAATCCTCTGCTTAGTGCTTCCTCTCTGATCTTGGATGCAGCAAGATCACGCGCAAGCGTATGATTCTGTTGCTGAACATTGCTGAGCTTGAGACGAAGCTGACGAAGCTGAAAATCCGCGTCATTACTTACACTACCATCTGATGACTGTCCACTACACGCACATGCGGCACCAAAGAGTATAACTCCGGTGATCGCTGAGGGGATGTAATTGGATTGAATCATAAACAGATAGAGAAGATGTGCTGTAAAATTTGATTAATTAGCGCTTACCGATGCCTCCGTGGGCTTTGAAAATGCGAGTTGGTGAGAACTCACCAAGCTTGTGACCCACCATGTTCTCATTCACGTAGACAGTCACGAATGACTTTCCGTTATGAACGTGGAATGTGTGACCGACAAAGTCAGGAGTAATAACAGACTTACGGCTCCAGGTCTTGATAGGCTTCTTGTCTTTGCTTGCTTCAGCTGCGTCAATTTTAGCGAGCAGCTTTTGGTCAACGAAAGCACCTTTTTTGAGTGATCTTGGCATATTAGTTATCAGTTAAAGTTTTTACTTCTTACGACGTGCAACAATAAATTTGTTGGACGGTTTGTATTTCTTGCGAGTTTTTTGACCCTTAGTATGGCCCCATGGTGACTTGAGGTGCTGGCGACCACCACCCGACTTAGACTTGCCTTCACCACCACCGTTGGGGTGATCAACAGGGTTCATGCACATACCACGAACAGTAGGTCGGATACCCTTCCAGCGACTACGTCCAGCCTTGGCTGAAACTTCATTCATGTGGTCACGGTTACCAACTTGGCCAATAGTGCAGTAGCAGTTCTGGTTAAATTTGCGAATCTCACCAGAAGGCATTTTAACAAGAGCATGCCCACCTTCCTCACGGTTAGAGAGAACAGCTTGTTGACCAGCAGAACGAGCGATCTTACCACCAGTTCCTGGTGTCATTTCGATGTTGTGAATAGCCGTTCCAAGAGGAACATGCTTGAGCTGCATTGCATTCCCTGGCTTAGGTGCTGCAGTAGCGCTTGAGATAACAGTATCTCCAACACTAAGTCCTACAGGAGCCAAGATGTAGCTAAGAACGCCGTCTTCGTATTTGATGAGAGCAATACGACATGTGCGGTTTGGATCATACTCGATGCTCTGAACAATTGCAGGGATGTCTGCTTTGTTGCGCTTGAAGTCAACGAGACGATACTTACGCTTGTGACCACCACCTTTGTGGCGACAAGTGATACGACCCTGGTTGTTACGTCCGCCACTCTTTTTGAGAGGACGAGTCAGGCTTTTTTCTGGTGTAGTTTGAGTAATCTCCTCGTAAGTAGGCCACTCTTTGTAGCGGTTTGAAGGAGTTACTGGTTTGAATTTTTTAAGAGGCATAATACGCTATTGGGTTCGATGTTATCGTTTTTCAGCGGAAATAGTTAATAAACGGGCGTGATCTAAATTAGACGAGGTCAAGTGTTTCTCCGTCTTTAAGACGGACAATGGCTTTTTTCCAGTGTGCTGTGCGGCCTGCATCAGCGCGGCGATTGCGTTTGCTTTTGCCACGACAGTTGAGAGTGCGGACTGTAGCTACCTTCTTTCCAAAAAGCTGCTCAATAGCACGCTTGACTTCAAGCTTGTTCGCATTGCGATCAACCTTAAATACATACTCGTTGTTTTCTTCCTGAAGAAGAGTGGCTTTCTCACTAATGAGAACAGTGTCGATGACCTGATAAATATCTTTCATGGATACGATTTTTGATTAAATGATTTAGGCTGTGCGGCGTGCTAGAGTTTCGTATGCGTCTTCGACGATAACAACTGAGTCTGCGAGGAGAAGCTGCTCGATGTTCATTTCTGCTGCAGTGATCAGCAAAACATTCTGAACGTTACGACCAGCGAGGTATGTTTTATCGTCAAACTTCTCGGCAATCACAAGCACGTTACGAGCTTCTGTGATTCCTTTGATAGCTGCGGCAAAAGACTTGGTTTTACCGTCTTCGACAGCAAAACTTGGCACTGAGATTGCACGCTCCGCTGTGATGAGATCACCCAGCACTTTGCGCAATGCAAGCTTACGTGTACTTTTGTTGACCGTCTTTGCATAAGAGCGCGGGCGAGGTCCGAATACAATACCACCACCACGCCAAACAGGGTTCTTGTTGGTGCCGGCACGGGCACGACCAGTGCCTTTTTGCTTCCAGAGTTTCTTGTTGGAACCTTTTACTTCGCCACGAGTCTTAGTGCACGCCGTGCCACTACGTCGGTTGGCGCGATATGCGGTTACGAGATCGTGCACAGCCTGATCGCCCTTACGGCCTTCGACCACTTGGATGTTTGCAGCTTGTGCATCTTTGATAGAGAGTGTTTTTGACATGATTAGTTATCAGTTGATAGTTATTTCAATTAATCCGTTGATGTTCGGCAGTGAAGCTGCCGATGGCTTCATTAGCTAGCGGATGGCGCTGTCTTTTTGACTGCTGGGCGAATGACAACATAAGCACCCTTGTGACCTGGAACAGCACCAGATACGAGAATGACGTTATCTTCAGGGCGAACCTGAACGACTTTGAGGTTTTGGACAGTGCGGCTATACACACCATGACGACCAGGCATCTTCTTGTTTTTCCAGATACGACCGGGCCATGTTCCGGCGCCAACACCACCTGGGCGACGGTGCATCATGTGACCATGTGAATCGGGCTGGCCGGAGAAATTGTAGCGTTTCACAACACCTTGGAAGCCTTTACCTTTGGTAGTGCCGATTACATCAATCCACTGACCGCCCTCGAACAGTTCAGCACCTGGGTGAGGTTCCTCTGTGTTCGGAATATCTGCATCACTCTCAAAACGGAACTCTTTGACGAGCTTCTTGGGAGAGGTGCCATACTTGTTAAAGTGGCCACGCTTGGGGAGATTGAAGCGAAATTCACGCTGATCGTCATATCCAACCTGAACAGCGGAGTAACCGTCTGTTTCGGAGGTTTTGACCTGAAGAAACTCATTGCCTGAAACGTCAACAACAGTGACGGGTATAGATGTGCCTGCCTCTGCGTCAAATACGCGAGTCATGCCGACTTTTTTTCCTAGTAGTCCTAATGCCATGGTATTGGTAAGATTTGTAATTTAAATTGGTAATTAGTGATAGTGTAACACTGCCGGTCAGATCTTGATCGCAATGTCTACACCAGCTGGAAGGTTGAGCTTTTTGAGCTCGTCTACAGTGCGCGCTGTTGGATCGACGATGTCGAGCATACGCTTGTGTGTGCGGATTTCGAACTGTTCAGCTGACTTCTTGTTCTGGTTTACAGAACGGTTGACGCTAAACTTCTCAATGCGGGTAGGCAATGGGATGGGACCAGCTACTTTGGCACCGGTGCGTTTTGCTGTTTCGACAATTTCAAGTGCTGACTTGTCAATGGCGCGGTGATCATAAGCGCGGAGGCGAATTCTGATTTTCTGCTGTTGCATATCGGATGTTAGTTAGAGTGTTGAGAGTTGATTTGTGTTTTGAGATAGTAAATTAGCTAGCATAAGCATATTCGCTTGTGAGATTGTCGACGATAGCCTGCGGCACCTGCTCGAAGCTGCTTGGCCTCATGGTGTAGTCGGCACGCCCACTAGATAAAGTTCTGATAGCTGTGGAATAGCCGAACATTTCAGCAAGTGGAACAACGGCCTTGAGCACAGCATGTGTAGGCTTATTTTCAATTTCTTGGATTTGACCGCGGCGGCGGTTCAAGTCACCCATGATATCGCCTTGGTAATCCTCAGGGGTTGTTACCTCGACCTCCATGACTGGTTCAAGAAGTATGGGGCTTGCATTTTTGAAAGCATCACGCATTCCCAGAATTGCAGCCATCTTGAATGCATTTTCGTTAGAATCAACTTCATGGTATGAGCCGTCGGTGATGTTGACGTGAACATCAACCACTGGATAACCAGCAATAATGCCATTGGACATCGCTGTGCGAACACCCGTGAGAACGGAATTAACAAACTCTTTGGGAATAGACCCTCCAACCACCTTGTTATCAATAGTCAGACCCTTGCCTTTCTCCTCGGGGGCTACATCAAGAACGACATGACCATATTGACCACGACCACCAGACTGCTTCACAAGCTTGCCCTCACCGGCAGCAGCACTCGTAATCGTTTCACGATAAGCAATTTGCGGTTTACCGACACGGCACTCGACTTTGAACTCTCGCTTCATGCGGTCCACGATGACCTCCAAATGTAGCTCACCCATGCCAGAAATAATTGTTTGCCCTGTGTCTTCGTCTGTTTTGACAACAAAGGTGGGATCCTCATCAGACAGTCTCGTTAGAGCGAGTGCCATCTTATCTTGGTCGGCAACCGTTCTGGGTTCAACAGCCATTGAGATCACAGGCTCTGGAAAAAGAGGAGGCTCCAGCATGATCTCAAACTTCTCCTGGCATAGGGTATCCCCTGTTTGGACATTTTTAAGTCCTACGATGGCCGCGATGTCCCCTGCGTAGCAAGTTTCGATGTCTTCGTGCTTGTCCGCATGCATCTTGATCAAACGACCAATACGCTCCTTCTTGCAAGTGCGAGGATTGTAAACCATGTCTCCTTTGGAAACCATGCCAGAGTAAACACGGAAGAACACCAACTTACCGACATACTTGTCTGCCCACAATTTGAATGCCAATGAGCAGAACTGTTCGTTATCATTTGTCTCTGCTAAGACCTCAAGTGCCTCGTCGTCTGGAGACTGCCCTTGAGCTGCGGGAATATCGAGTGGGCTTGGAAGATAATCTACAACAGCATCCACAAGGAACTGAACACCTTTGTTTTTGAATGCTGAACCGCCTGCAACAGGAACAACCTGATTGGAAATGGTAGCGCGTCGTAACGCACGCTTGAGATCCTCGGTATTGATTTCCTCCTCCATCAAGAATTTCTCACCGAGCTCATCGTCGCAATCACAAAGAATGGAGGAAAGCTCTTCGCGAGCAGCCTCGGCCTCAGCGAGCAAATCACCTTCAAGATCTTGAATCTCGAAAGTTGAGCCCATCGCATCATCATCTTTGTAGATGACAGCCCTCATGTTCAGCACATCAATCTGTCCTTGGAGATCTTCCTCAGCGCCAATGGGTATAAGGATGCGCACAGCTTCGACGCCAAATTTTTCTTTAACGTCTTGGTAGACATTTTCGAAATTAGCACCTGTGCGGTCCATTTTGTTGACGAACACAATACGAGGAACGCCATACTTGTCTGCTTGTCGCCATACTGTTTCAGTCTGTGGCTGGACACCAGCTACTCCACAAAATACCACGATGGCACCATCAAGAACACGAAGAGAGCGTTCTACTTCTGCTGTGAAATCAACATGGCCCGGAGTATCAATGATGTTAATCCTCTGTTTCTGGCCCTCGAACAATTTCTTAACACCGTCATTCGGGTGCTGTATCCACTCACAAGTTACGGCGGCTGACGTGATTGTGATACCACGCTCACGCTCTTGCTCCATGTGATCGGTTACGGTAGCACCATCGTGCACCTCACCGATGCGGTGAATCATACCAGTGTAAAACAAAACACGCTCAGTCAGAGTCGTCTTACCCGCATCAATGTGCGCTGCGATCCCAATATTCCGTGTCCGCTCCAGAGGGTATGGGCGGTTTGGATTATTAGGATTCTCAGACATGGTAGTGAGGGAGTTTGTTATCTACTCGTAAAAACGGGAAATTGAACACCGCAACGATTGTTGCAGCTGATTTGATTACCAACGGAAGTGAGCAAAAGCACGGTTAGCCTGTGCCATTTTGTGCATGTCGTCGCGCTTGCGAACAGCGTTGCCTTGATTGTTGGCAGCATCCTTGATCTCATTGGCAAGAGCCACATGCATTGGAGTGCCTTTCTTAGAACGAGCAAAGTTGACGAGCCAGCGCATAGCGAGAGACTCAGAACGGCCAGTATCGACTTCGAGTGGCACTTGGTAAGTTGCACCACCAACACGACGGCTTTTCACCTCAACGCGCGGCTTGGCATTTTCGAGAGCACGTGTGACAACCTCAAGAGGGTCAACAGTATCGGTACCATCATTTGCTTTGTCGATAGCAGCATAAACGATGCGCTCAGATAGTGAGCGTTTACCGTCACGCATGACCTTGCTGATGAGCTTTCCAACTACGGGGCTATCGTAGCGTGGATCACGTGTTTCCGGGCGGTTGTAAACTTTTTTACGGCGAGCCATTGTATTATAGAGTTGTAGATTGAAAATGAAATTACTTCTTAGGACGCTTCGTTCCATACTTGGAACGAGCTTGAGCACGCTTATCAACACCGAGTGTGTCAAGTGCGCCACGGACAATGTGGTAACGAACACCTGGAAGGTCTTTTACACGACCACCACGAACTAGGACGATTGAGTGCTCCTGAAGGTTGTGACCTTCACCTCCAATGTAGGCGATCACTTC
>CBFHKM010000027.1:0-20034 GCA_965656385.1 Oceaniferula sp. | reverse complement strand
TGCCGTTGAGATGGTTGATTCGCCAGACGCCGTAGCAGAATTGGAGGGCAAGCAGTAAGGCGGCAACACTGAAGTCAAGCCGGGGCTTGAGCTTGCCGGATGCGGCTTCTGCCTTGAGACGCACAGCGGTTTGAATCACTACTGCGCTCATCAGAACGGGTAAGAAAGCCAAGCCAGTGATGCCGATGAGATCAGCCGCTTGCGCGAGTACTGGGGTTTCGTGAAAAGCAACGCCGAGCCCATTCCAGCTAAAGCCAGTGAAGATCCAGCCGCGCAACCATTCGAGCCCGACCCAAGCTGCCGCATTGATGAAGGCAAACTTTAGTGAGCGTAGCGAGTCTCCAAGGGCACCGTTGAGCAAGCCAATACGGGGGCGTGCTTGTCGTTGTTTGGTGGTTTTTTGGCTGATTTTTTCTTGGAGGCTACTTGCTGCTTGTTGTGGTTTATTACTTGCCTTGTTGGGGGTGCTTTTTGGTTTCCTCCACGGGTTTCCGAGGCTGACAGCAATCGCACCCCAAGTACCAAAATAGAGAGCAAGGAAGGCCGCCATCGCCATCGCGCCAAGGCCACTGACGGTCCATAGCCACTTGAGATTGACAAGCCAAAAAACGAGGCCTGAGAGGTAAGCGATACTAAAGCCATAGCGTTTAGTAGTTCCGCGCCAAAGAGCTGGAAGCAAGGGCAGCATCCAGACCCAGACAAGCCCTGAGAAATTTCCAAAGCCCGGAAAGCACATAGCCAGAAGCAAGCCGCTGATGAGTGCGGCAATTACTGCCCCGAGGTTTTTTCCGGGCAGGCTTTTTTTGGGCAGGCTTTCTATGGGTTCTTCTAACATCGTTAGGGTGTGAGCCAGTGTTGTGGCTCTAGAAGGCTATGCTAGACTGTTGTGTTAGGCCATTCGCGTCTTGGCGTCTGTTTCGAGGGCGGACCAGAGAGAGTCTAGTTGTGAGGCGACCTTAACTTTACTTGCTGGCAGGTCATCTGAAGGAGTATCTTTGCCAAAGAGGTAGTATTTGATCTTTGGCTCGGTGCCTGATGGGCGCACCGCGCATGAACGCCCGTCTTCTAGATCGATGATAAGCATGCCTTCTTTGGGTAGAGTATCTCCTTCTGCATCTTCAAAGTCATCCTTGGAAAAATCTCTCACACGTGACACGGCAGCGCCGTCGATCTCGCTCGGTGGATTTTCAGAGTAGGACGCTGATAGGGCTTTGATTTGCGCGGCGCCATCAGCACCTTCCATGACGAGAGCTTTGCCAACTTCTAAGTGATAGCCGTATTCGGTGTAGAGGTCGTCCATCAGTGCGGCGATGGTCTTGCCCTCGCTTTTAGCGAAAGCTGCAAGCTCAGCAAACATGACGGCAGCACCATTGCCATCCTTGTCTCGAATCGAGTCGGTGCCAAGGTAGCCGTAGCTTTCTTCGCCACCAAAGATGAAGAAGCGAGAATACTCGAGGCGTAGGTCGCGGCTTTGCTCAGGACTTAGGGCGCGGTAGTTACCTTTTTTGTCGGCAGGGATGGCGTCCTCATACTTTTGCAGCTTCGCGGCAATGTATTTGAAGCCAGTCAAGGTATCGACGATGCCGACGCCGAATTTCTCAGCGATAGCTCGTTGAAGTTCGGTGGTAACCAGGGTCTTGATGAGCACGGCGCGACTTCTATTGGAGTCAGTAATAATGCCTTGGTCGACGAAGGTCTTGGTGCGATACCATGCCATTAGCGAGCCAATCTGGTTGCCAGTGAGCAGTTGCATTTCTCCTGCATCATTGCGAACGGCGACGCCCATGCGGTCACAGTCAGGATCGGTTCCGATAACAATCTCAGCACCTTGCTCGTCAGCGAGAGCAATGCCCATGGCAAGTGCAGGCCCATTTTCTGGGTTAGGGGAGGCTACGGTTGGGAAGCGTCCGTCCTGAATATCTTGCTCGGCAACGGTGAATACCTCGAAGCCAAGTTCGTTGAGCAGTGGCACAATGCAATGGCCACCAGTGCCATGCAGGTTGGTAAATACTACCTTGGTCTTATCATCGCCTCCTTCCATAAGGTCAGGGCGGAGTAGTAAGCTCTTGGCATCATCCATGTAGATGCGGTCCATGTCGGTAGACAATACGTGCAGCGTTCCTTGCTCGCCCTCAGGCAAGGCATCATAAGCTTCACTGGCGATCGCGTTGACTTCGTTGATAACGCCTGAGGCATTCGGCTCGACCAGCTGAGCTCCTTGGTTGAAGTAGGCTTTGAAGCCGTTGTCGTGAGAGGGGTTGTGGCTGGCAGTGAGGACGACTCCGGCATCGGCATTGAGTGCACGAATGGCATAAGATATTTCCGGAGTGGCTCTTGGCGCGTCAAAGAGGTGCACATCGCAACCTAGCTCGGTGCAGAGCTTGGCACAAAATTCTGCAAAATCTCGTGAGAAGTGTCGGGTGTCATGACCAAAGACAAAAGCTGGTTTGCGCTCGATACCTTGCTCCGCAAGATAGCGTTTGAGGTAGATGATCATACCGCGCACAGCGCGGCTGACGTTGTAGAAATTCATCGAGGCAGTACCCACACATGGGTGCTCAGGACGCTCATTGGGGCCGCCAGCGCCCTGCTCAGCACTGGTGACGACTCGGCCAACGGTGCGGCCACGTAATCCTCCAGTTCCAAAGGCCAGTGTTTTGAAAAAACGATCATTGAGTTCTTGCCATGCGGCGCTCGCAGTAAGTTCGGTAATGGCTGCTGCTGCGATGGGGCTGGTGGTGCCATTGAGTAGTGCGCGAATGTTGTCGCGGGAAGATTCGAGTAGTTGGCCAGAGGCCACGGCATCATCAAGGGTATCGAGAACAGATTGAATATCAGACATTTCGGGCTGGATGATAAAGAGAGTTCATGAGATTGCAACCCTGTGATCAGGCATAAACTTGAAACAGCGATCGATAAACGTGCAGCTATGCTCGGAGCTGATACGAATGCATTGAGGTTGGTCGACGGCGATGGAGATGAGCTGCCAGGTGTCTACTTAGATACTTTGGCGGATCGGTGGCTTGTGTCTACGACGGCGGGGAAGCTTGATCCCGAGGTGCGTGAGTGGCTGATGCAAGAAGGGGCAAAGGGCCGAACGATCTATTGGAAACAACTCGACCAGCACGAGAAAACAGATCCTACGCATATTGCGGGACCCAAGCAGGAGAGCGCATTCATGGTGAGGGAGAATGGGGTGGCTTATCAGTTGAGTTTTCAATCTGGTTATTCGCAAGGCATCTTTCTTGATCAACGACTCAACCGTAAGCGTGTTAAATCCAGTAGCGAGAAAGGAACGACTGTGCTGAACACTTTTGCCTACACCGGGGCTTTTTCGGTCTGTGCTGCACTCGGCGGAGCGACAACAACGACATTGGACTTGTCACAAGTTTACCTAGATGGCGCACGCGATAATTTTGCGGCTAATCAGATGAATGCTTCAGACCATTATTTCTGTAAGGGGGATACCTTTCACTGGTTGCGGCGCTTCGCACGCCAAGGCAGAAGCTTTGATGGCATCATTCTTGATCCGCCTACTTTCTCGCGTGATGATAAAGGCAAGGTATTTCGAGTGGAGAAAGATTATGGTCGCTTGGTGTCGATGGCGCGTGCTTGTCTAGCTGACGATGGCTGGATGCTGTGCTGCACGAATTGTCGCAAGCTTGATCTCCGAGATTTTACCCGCATGATTCAACAGGCTGCGCCTGATGCAGAGTTGACCTCCTTGGCCATGCCAGAGGAATACACAGCGGCACCGTATTTGAAATCAGTATGGGTGAAGGTATAACACAGAAAATACAACAGCTTCACACTCACTGTAGCTTACTATAAAAAACCCCCAGCTGCTATGGCAGCTGAGGGCGTGATTGAGTTTGATAAGCTCGACCCTAGAACTTGTAGTCGAGGTAAAATTGGAATTGGCCACCTTGATCAGCTTCTTCCTCGATACCGCTTGGTGTGCCCAGCGGGAACGCGTAGTCGAGAGCTAGTGGGCCGAAGGGTAGGTTCAAGCGCAATCCCAGACCTGCATCGTGGTAGAAGCCATCGCCAAATTCCCATGAATCGGCATTGACGGTTCCCACGTCGTAGAAGGCAGCACCGCGGATTTTTTCAGCGATAGGGAAGGTGTATTCGAAGGATACATAAGCCGAGGTGTTACCACCTAGAACTTCGTTGGTCACGCCGTCGCGAGGGCCTACGTCACGGTTTTCGAATCCGCGTAAGTTGTAGGGGCCGCCGAGAAATTCACGATCAAAGATAGGCACGTTTGATGAGCTGCCATGCGTGTCAGCTACGGTGAGAGCTCCGGCAATATTTAGGATGCTGTCACCCCAAAGGTTCCAGTGCTTTGATCCTGCAGCATTGATGATGAAGACGTCAACATCACCTCCGATGGGGCCTCCAGCGTAGGTAGCGCCGAGGTCAAGCTTGTGACCTTTGCGTGGTAGTTGGTTACTGTCGCGGCTATCATAAACGTAGTTCATGCTGAGTGCACTGCGTAGGTAGCTGCCATCTTCGGCCTCAAAGGCGGCAGATGTGTCTGTGTCGGCATCGATGGTGATGTCTTCGATGCGGTATTCACTGCGAAGGTAGGAGCGCTTGCCAAGAGGCTTTCTGAGCGATATTGCGGTACCATACTGGCTTTGCTCGTATTCGGAGCTGTAGTAGAGCGTGTCGCGGTAGAATAGCTCGGTGCCGAGTGCGAGTTTTTGGCCGAGAAACCATGGCTCAACTAGAGAAACTCTGAGATCTTTGCGCTCGCTTCCGACCTGGATTTTTGTGCTGAAGCGTTGACCTGCTCCGGTAAAGCGGCCCCAGTTAGTGATATCAAAGTTTGTTTGCTCAAGTGTAGCGTAGCCGACGATGTTATCGACCGAGCTGAATCCGATGCCGAAACCAACCGATCCGGTTTTCCTCTCATCCACCAGAATGTTGACATCACGATAACCGTCGAGGTTGCTTGGCGAGGCTGATACTTGCACGTCATTGAAATAGTTCATATTTCTCAGGCGTTTGCGGGTGGTTTCTATCTCAACCGAGTTGAGATGCTCACCTGGCTTCATGGGAACTTCACGGCGAATGACACGGTCTTGAGTTTTGTCATTACCTTCGATGGTCACTTTACCTACTAAGTAGCGGCGACCTTCTACAATGCGGTAGATGATTTTAACGCTGTTTGCACTGACATCTTGAATGTCGGGAGTTACTGCGGCATCAGCATAGCCACGTGAACCGTAATAACTGCGGATCATGCGGATGTCGTCACGCATTTTTGTGATAGAATAAGGATCACCTCCGAGAAGAGATAATGCAGGCATCAGCTCTTCTGCTGTGAATACGGTTGTCTTTCCGAAGCCAACGGCGGTGACGGTGTAAAGAGCCCCTTCATCAATACTAATAACGAGGTCGACGCGATCGTCTTCTTGGGGCTCACGACGAACGCTAGCATTGGCACGAAGGTAGCCACGGCTTCGGTAGTAATCCAGCACGAGGTCGAGGTCTTCATCTAGTTTGGTGGCATCGATGCGACCAGACTTGGTGAAGAAAGAAAACCAACCCTTCTGCTTGGTTTTCATCTCATTGCGAAGAACGTGAGATTTGAATACGGTGTTTCCCTCAAAGCGAATCTCGTGCACTTCGGCGCGGGCGCCCTCGTCGACGATAATAATAAGTTCAGCAGATCCCGAAGTTTCCGTAGCCTCTATTCTGTGGGACACGGTAACATCTGCGTAACCGTAACCACGGTAGTGCTCAATGACATTGCGGCGAGCAGCCAGTATGTTCTCATCACTCATTAGGCCCCCAGCCTCGAGTTCTACGATATCGGCGAGTTTACGGTCGCTGAATATATTGTTACCCAGAAAACCAATGGAGACGATGTTAGCGCGGGTTTTTACCTCGGCGATGACATTGACACCTGCACCAGCGGCTTCTGCAAAAAACCGAATGTCGTCTACGAGCCCACTTTCATAAAGCGAACGAACATCCTCGTCGAGACGAGCTGAGCTGTATGTTTGGCCTGCCCGAGCTGACATGAATCCACGAATACGCCCTTCGTCAACGGTGCGAGCACCATTGTAGCGAACGCTGACGGAATTGATGGTTTTGCCCTCAAAACTTTGAGCTTGGCTGGTCGGTGTGCTGACAGCCATTAAGACAAAACCCGCAAGCATTAGAAGCTGCTGCGGGCTACGGGAAATAAGATAGTTGATCATGAGTAATTAGATACGATTTAGTATGTTGGGATCACACTTGTTCAAGTCGATTGCGTCAAGTTGAAACGCAGATATTATCCCTTGCGCAGCAGAGGGTGACCACGCTTAGCTTTAGAGGTGAAGGGAGCGCGTAGGTAGCAGGGCGAGAGAGGGGTAGAAAATAGCTGCTCGCGTCTAGCATGCTCGAGCTGAAGCCACAGGTCGACAAGCAGGCGAGCATGTGGCTGGGTGGTGGTGATACGTTGCTGGTGATTGTCGCTTACACTGAGTTTGTCTGGATCATCGAGTGTGAAGAGCAGTTCGTCAGGGCTGGCAGTGAGGCGCTGCTCGAGGGCTTCAGCATCCATGAGCTCGGGCTCTGCAGCCTCACCTGAAGCGGTGATTGGCGATACATAGTAGAGGCCTCTGCGGGCATCACCGATAGCGAGGGCACCAGTTTTGGCCTCGGTAACTGGTTGTGACCGTGCGACAGGTGTGGCGGCGATTGATCCTAGTGCCGCAGCTGGACAGGAATTTGCAATAGCTATTCCCTGTGCCGCCGCAATGCCAACTCGGGTGCCACTGTAACTACCGGGCCCGCTGCCGACGATCACGCACGACAAGGAACGCCCGCCGAGCTTGGTAAGTGCCTCAGTTAGAGGATCAAATATCATGGAGTTGTGCTTGCGGTCACTGACAAATTCAGCATCAAAGAGCCATTTGCCATCTGACCAGAGAGCAATGCTTGCCTCGGCTACACTGGTTTCTATCGCTAGAACGGTCTCCATAGACTCAAATTAATCAACAGACGCAAAATACCAATCATGGAATTCCAAAAATCTAAAAAAATCTCACATATCCAAAGCGATTCATTCTTGCATCCCTTCATGTTTATCGCTTACATCCACTCCGTTAATGGTCTTTGAGGTAATGTTCTTACAAACATTACGCCCAATGCCATAGCCGATTTTCTGAGTCGTCACGCCAAGGTGTTCCTGTGATGCAGATGCTGGTCAAAAAACGAACCAGTCCATAATAACAAAAAATTAACCAAGAATCATTAATAATCATGAGTGACTATGCTAAAGGACTCGAGGGAGTTATCGCCAATGAATCAGCTCTCAGCAATGTCGAGGGTTTGAAGGGAGAGCTATCATATCTGGGATATGATATCGATGACCTCGTTGAGCATTGTTGCTTTGGCGAAGTTACTTATCTGCTTCTTAAAGGACGTTTGCCAAACACCAAGGAGCTGCAAAATTTCCGGGCAAAGCTGCACCAAAATCGTGAGCTCCCACCGCAAGTTGTTGATTTTATCAAATCAGCACCCCAGGACGCAAGCCCCATGGACATCGTACGCACGGGGGTTTCCATGTTAGGGCTCTATGACAAACGCGCCAAAATCGGAGAGCCTGATCATGAGGCTCTTTATGAGGCTGCGATTTCGATTATCGCCCGTATTCCCGTTATTATTGCTTACTTTCACAGGGCTCGTAATGGGCTGGATTTACCACCGGTTCGTACTGATCTCTGTAGCGCTGCCCATTTCCTCTATCTCATCAACGGTGAAGAGCCTTCAGAGGCTGCTGTGAAGACCCTGGATATCGCCTACACATTGCATGCCGACCACGGCATGAACGCTTCAACCTTCTCTGCTCGTGTGACGGTAGCGACACTGAGTGATATCTATTCTGGCATGACATCTGCCATTGGCACTCTCAAAGGGCCACTCCACGGTGGAGCTAATGAAGGCGTGATTCACATGCTGGAGAAAATTGGCAGTGAAGATAAAGTCGACGCTTACGTGGAGGACTGCCTGGCTAACAAAAAGAAAATCATGGGCATTGGCCACAGAGTCTACAAGGTACTAGATCCTCGCGCTCCACATCTTAAAAAAATGGCGCTTCAACTCACTGAGGAGCTGGGTGAGCCGAAGTGGATCAACATGTCTAACCGCATTGCTGAGATGATGCACGAGCGTAAGGGATTGAACGCTAATGTTGATTTCTATTCTGCCACTGTATACTATTCATTGGGCATTCCGACGGATCTATTTACTCCGATCTTCACTATTGCGCGCGCGTCAGGATGGGCGGCACAGATTCTTGAGCAACTGCGTGACAACCGCCTCTATCGCCCGCTTACCAAATACGTCGGACCACAGGAAATAATGCCCGTGCCTCCGATCAGCGAGCGCTAAACAGGCCAATATAGATTTTTTCAAAACTCGGCAGGCTTTATGAAGCTAATGCCGAGTTTTTTTTGGCCAATTTTAAGTTGGTATCATGCCTAAGCCCTAGCTTAGTATCCAATAAAGTCACTTTAATGACTGGATAAGCCATCTATTTAACATTTATGAGCAATCAAAATATTATCACGCGCCTGTCGATTATGATGTTTCTCCAGTTTTTTGCCTGGGGGGCGTGGTTCGCCACTCTTTCTTTAGCCATGGGAAATAATGGTCTTGGTGAGTCCATCGGTGGAGCTTACGAGAGTGCTCCCATTGCAGCTATCTTGTCACCTTTGTTTCTGGGTCTCATTGCCGATCGGTTGTTTGCATCAGAAAAAGTTATGGCTGTGCTCATGCTCATCGGTGGCGGTATCATGTGTGCGATTGCCATCATTGCCCCCCAAGGTGCTGATAAGGGGCCGCTGATCGTCAATTTGATGATCGCCTACATGCTCTGCTACATGCCAACACTGGGCTTGGGCAATACCATTACCTTCACTCACCTCAAGCAAGAGCAATTTCCAAAAGCGCGAGTTTGGGGCACTATCGGCTGGATTGCGGCGGGCCTTGGGTTGGGAGCTGTAGGCTGGTCGGATTCACTTAATATCTTTTGGCTTGGGGCTGCTTCAAGCATCGTATTGGGTGCCTATTGCTTCACCCTGCCTAAAACCCCACCACCTGCCAAGGGTAAGCCCATTGATATAGGGTCGCTGCTCATGGTGGATGCCTTGAAACTTCTCAAAAAACCCGCGTTCTTGGTCTTTGCTGTTTGCTCTACTCTGATTTGCATCCCACTCGCTTACTACTACGGCCAAACATCGCAGTTTTTGGGTGCCGCTGGATTCAATGAAGCAGGCGCGGCGATGACTTTGGGGCAAATGTCCGAAATTATTTTTATGATATTGATCCCGTTTTTCTTCCGCAAGCTGGGCGTGAAGATGATGCTGCTCATCGGGATGGCATGCTGGGTTGCACGCTATGCGCTATTCGCATTTGGGGCCCCCGATCAGATCATGTGGATGCTGCTTTTGGGGGTAGCCTTGCATGGTATCTGCTACGACTTCTTCTTTGTAACAGGGTTTATCTACACTGACAAAAAAGCGCCTGCTGAAATCCGTGGTCAGGCTCAATCACTGCTTGTTTTTCTGACCCAAGGCGTCGGTATGTTTTTTGGCTTCCGAATGGCTTTTGGCGGCAAGTGGCCGTTTGCCGATAAAGCGCTTCCCAATACCTATATGGGGTATGGCGCCGCTCCAGACGGGCATGCTCCATTGATGGAAAACATAAAGGCATCCAGTGAAAAAACGAACACGAGCTTTTGGGATAGCTTGCTGGGTATGTTTGGTAAAGGCTACCCTGATGGTGTCGATTCCGAGCTTGTCAGCAAGGCGATGATAGACTGGAAGCAATACTGGCTTTTCCCCGCTGGCATGGCGGCTATCATTTTTATCATTTTCGCTCTCTTTTTCTGGGATAAAGTTGACCGCGATGTAGATGCTGAAGAAGTTGCCGAGGCGGCTTCTCCAGACAGCGAAAGCACGATCTAGTTTCTCCTTAGCAACCTTAGCTTCCTTTTTTCTCCGAGTTTTTTATACCTCTAATAATTATATAACGATCATGCCTACTATTCTTTGTGCTGGAGCTGGCCATATGGGCCGCTCACACGCTCTCGCTTATCATAACATTCCTGAATTCGATATCGTGGGTATCTGTACACGATCCGAGAGTTCGCGTCAGAAGCTCAATGATGAACTAGGTGGCGGTTATGCGCTCTATGGTGACTACTTTCAGGCGCTCAAGGAGACTAAGCCTGATGCTGTTTCCATCTCAACTTATCCTGACACCCATGGCCCATACGCCATCGCAGCTCTCGAGGCGGGGTGTGACGTATTCATTGAGAAACCACTTGCTGAAACGGTCGAGGAGGCAGAAAAAATTGTAGCCGCGGCGAAGGCGAACAATCGCAAGTTGGTGATAGGTTATATTTTGCGTCATCATCCAAGTTGGCAAAAGTTTATCGAGATGTCGCATCAGTTAGGCAAACCCCTCGTGATGCGCATGAACCTCAACCAACAATCATCAGGTAGTGAGTGGGAAACGCATAAGAACTTGATGTCGTCTATCTCACCGATTGTAGATTGTGGCGTTCACTACGTCGATGTCATGTGCCAAATGACTCGATCTAAGCCAGTGCGTGTATCTGGATTAGGCGCACGTCTTACTGACGAGTTGCCAGAGGGTAAGCTCAATTACGGTCACTTACAGGTGACATTTGCAGACGGTTCCGTTGGCTGGTATGAAGCTGGTTGGGGGCCGATGATGAGTGAAACGGCTTTCTTTGTAAAAGACGTCGTTGGCCCCAAAGGCTGTGTCACCATTGAGGCCAAAGAAGCGGCAGGTGAAGGTGCCTCAGCTGATGTCGATGCGCACACAAAAACGAACACCCTACGCCGCCATTATTCAGAGCTGGATGCGAATGGCGACTTTGTCAAAAAAGATGCCTGGACTGAAACCGGCGATGAGCCTGACCACGATGAGCTCTGCCACCGTGAGCAGGCCTTTTTCCTTAACGCCATTCAACATGATGAAGATCTGACTGACCACATGGATGACGCAATCAATTCGATGAAGATTGTGGTTGCAGCGGATCAATCATTTCGGTCTGGTGAAACAGTCGTCCTCTGATCTGGTGAGGGTTCTTTAGTGTGGTGCACTTCTGGGCGTGCCTGATGAATCGCTCTCCTGCAGGCTAAGATCTGCTGCCCAGCTTGATGGTAATATCCATACGGGGGGAGCATGTCATTCTGTGTGTCTTCAAAAATATTAAAGCCTCTGGGCTTATTTGATTAGTTGGTTTCTCTGTTGGTTTACGCGTTGCTAGGGTGTAGCTCACACTCTATTCAGCACTCTTTATATTTAGTTTCTGCTTAATATTTATAATATTACTCAGGTGGAGTGTCTGTTTGGTTGCCCACTATTTTGCGTTGTAATGATGTGAGACCTCATTTTCAGTATATAACTACCTTATTGTAAGTAGTTAAAATTAATTACATTATTACACGGTGGGGGACAGTAGGGATAGGACAAGATATTACAGACCCGCTTATATTTAAGTTTTACTAACGCATTATAAAAAAATTGACTTAAGATCACGTCTAACATACAAAAATAACGTGATCAGTGATTTCTACAAAACCCTTTCGTCTGTTTTGATATCTGTTGTTTGTCTTCACTTGATGGCTGCGGCTAGCGTTAAAGCTCAGACCGTCCTTGATTTTGCAGGTAGCACCTACTCGAACAATGAAGCTGGTGCGAATACGGTGCATAGGTGGGCAAACCTGGGGCAGATCAACAGTGTGAATTTTGATCTCATCGCTACTCACACACCCTTTGGTAGTAACAACTACGATGGAGGTGGGGGCGGAAAAGTTGGAGGCACTGGAAACGGAACTGGCATTGGTTACATTGGATTGCCCCAATCCACGTCAGGAGTATTTGAATTTTCTTTTGTAACCGGCACCGATGATACAGCGGTCACCATCGATAGTCTTGAATTTTCTATCCTCGATATTGATCACTACACGGATAGAACTATTGATACAGACAATATAGGCAGAGAGAATGTGAGGTGGAATTCTAACAGTGTAAACAGCGGTGGAACAATGAGTCTTCTTCGTAAAGGTAGTCAGGTGCAAGACGCTGGAGGTAATTCCTCGTATGAATACAGATTCAAATCGATTGATAATCTTCTCAGCCAGGTCGACAACCCGACTGACCCAGATGCGTTGACATCGGAGCAATACAACCACAGCTTGAAGCTCGGGTTTACCAATGTTTCGAGTTTCGAAATACGTTTTGGTAACTCAGAGCCAGATGCTGATGATGATGGCGGCCGCAAATTCTTCTTTTCGGGTACAAGTGCACTTGTGCCTGAACCTAGCTCGGCAATGCTGGCTGGCCTTGGTTTCGCGATTGTGCTGCTCAGAAGGTCGAGAGCCATGTAAGCGCGGTCCAATTAATCGAGGTAGCACTTACTTCTCATCGATTACTTTATTAGCCACCCAGGAGGGTGGCTTTTTTGTTGTTGCGTCAGCTCGATGGATTAAGCTGAGACTGCAATGAATAATGATGCGAAAGCTTTCCTTGAGTTCATGCGCGTTGAACGTAATGCCTCAGAGCGGACTTTGCGCAATTACAGTCACGCGCTGAATGCTTATCAAGATTGGTGTGGTGAGGATTTTGATTCGTGGCGTGATTGTTCTGCCGACGATTTCCGTGCATATCTTTTCGGCCTGATGAAGCAAGAGATGGCGCGATCAACCATCCGGTTGCGTTTCGCGGCACTTCGGTCTTTTTATAAATTCTTAGTTCACCGATGCGGTCTTGGCGTTAGCCCCCTTAATGATGTGCAATTACCGAAGGCGGAAAAAAAATTACCCGTTGTGTTGACAGTCAAGCAGATGGAAGAGCTGCTTGAAATGCCCCGAAGAATTGACCCTGATGCTCGTGCCTTGCCATGGCAGGCGTCAAGGGATGTGGCGATTATGGAGCTGTTTTATTCGAGCGGATTACGAGTGTCAGAGCTGGTGGCCCTTGACGTTAGAGATGCCGATTTTTTGTCTGAAACTTTACGCGTTTTGGGAAAAGGCAATAAAGAGAGGATGGTGCCGATAGGTTCGCATGCAATGCAAGCTATTCAGAAATATCGCAGTGAGGCGGCAGTGCATGATGGCCCCTTGTTTATTAATAAGAATAAAGATCCGCAAAAGCGGCGCCTCTCTGCCAGGTCAGTGCAGATGTTGCTCAAAAAGTATTTGGCAGTCTCAGATATTGGCTTCGAAGTCACACCCCATAAGCTGCGACACACCTTTGCAACACATATGCTCGACCACGGAGCAGATCTACGTAGTGTTCAGACTTTGTTAGGGCATGCGTCTTTATCGACGACTCAGATTTATACTCATGTTACCAAAGAGCGAATGCGTGAGGCCTATGATGCCGCGCACCCACGCGCAGGAGAATCAAGTGACTAATGATAGGGCCTACGTCCTTGGTGGCTATAGGTATTAACTGCTGGAGTGATTATTCTGGCTGGTGCCAAAAATACGATCACCCGCGTCGCCCAATCCGGGGAGGATATACCCTTGCTCGTTGAGGCAGTTGTCGAGAGCAGGGTAGTGTAATGCTACATCTGGATGAGCCGAGTTCACTGCGTTGACTCCCTCGGGAGCTGCGACCATGCAAACAAAATGAATATGTGTGGCTCCTTGTTGTTTGAGTGCATCAATGGCCGTGCAAGCCGAACCCCCGGTTGCAAGCATGGGATCGAGGACAATGATATCGGCTTGTGCGATGTGTTCTGGGCTTTTGTGATAGTAGCATTCAGGCTCAAGGGTATCTTCGTTTCTGGCGAGGCCTACGTGGGCAACAGAGGCCTCTGGCAATAGATTCAAGAAACCATCAAGCATCCCCAGTCCAGCACGTAGGATGGGAACTAGAACGATATCCCGATCAAGTTTTCTGCCAGTAGTGATTTCCATCGGGGTTTCCACCTCAACCGGTAGGGTTAGTAGATTTTCGGTTACGTAGGGCGCCATTAGTTGCGAGACCTCTTTGACGTAGGAGCGAAACTGGGGAGTAGGGCAGTCACGATGCCGCATGCGGGCAAGTCGGTCATCGATAACGGGGTGATGGATATGATGATTCAAGATTGCATCAGCATGAAACTGCCCAACTTTCTGAACAAGAGTAAAATTGACGAAAATAAAAGATAAGATGAAATCGAACTAGACGTAATTAAAAACAGTATTTGCCATCAGATTCAAAAAAAGCAACGATACCAACTCATGTTGTCTTTGATAAAGTCATTTCACCATTCATCCTATGTTTCATAAATCACCTATTTCTCTCTGTGCTTTCGTACTTTCTCTCATCGCATTCAATGTCGGTGATGTGGCAGCGGAAAAAAAAGTAACATCAAACAGAGATCATTTGATTTTCCACCCCCAGGGAGAAATCAATGGGAAACATATTGTTCTCATAGCGGGCGACGAGGAATACCGTTCTGAAGAAGCCATGCCTATGATGGGCGAGGTGCTTGCACGGCACGGCTTTAAGTGCACGGTGCTTTTTTCCATGGGGAATGATGGCAAGACGATCGACCCCAATAAGCAAACATCACTCAGCTACCCAGAAGCGCTTAATAGCGCGGATATGGTATTTCTGAACATACGTTTTCGTAATTGGCCAGACGAGACGATGGCCAAGTTTCAAGCAACACTTGAGCGAGGTGTTGCCGTCATGGCTTTGCGCACGAGCACGCACGCCTTCAAAATTGGAGGTGAAAGCAAATATGCTCGATATGGAACTGGATATAAAGGTAAGGAGTGGAAAGGCGGGTTCGGTCGTGAGGTTTTGGGGGAGACCTGGGTAAACCACCATGGCCATCATGCCTTTGAAGGCTGCCGCGCGCGCGTAGAGACAGGGCAGGAAAACAACCCTATTATGAAAGGGGTTGGTGAGATTTTTGTAACTTCCGATGTCTATGGTGCTAATCCTAAGCAGCCGTCTACGATCTTGATGCGTGGCAATGTGACCAAGACGCTCAAGCCAGAATCAGAGGAGATCACGGCCAAAAACAATCCGGCGCAACCTGTGGTGTGGACCCGCGAATACAGCTGGCCTAATGGTAACACCAACAAGGTGCTGACCACGACGATGGGTGCCGGTATCGATCTTGTTGATGACAACCTTCGTCTGCTACTCGTCAACGCCGCCCACGAACGCCTGGGACTCCCTGTGCCTGATAAAGCCGATGCAAGCTTGCCTGCCGGCTACAAGCCTAGCTTCTATAAGCTTGGTAAATATCGCAAGGGATGCACCCCTGAAGATTTCATTTCTGGGGGAAAGGCCCACCAGATGCCCGCATATCCAATTCCTGACAGATCAGCGAAGAAGTAAGCTCAGCGAGAACAGCTTACTCCCCTTGGTGAGCTGGCTGACCAAGTTGCTCGGCAACCCACTCGGCAAGATCTACGTTGTCGGGTGCTGCCTTAGCGAGTTGATTAAGAGCCACCTTGATCGTGTCCTTGTCGTCTTTCTCTGCATTATTGAAGGTTTTGGTGAACTCGATATCAGAGGGTAGTAACACCTCAACGCTGGCCAGTGCGCATGCACGTGCGATCGTATTTTCGAGCTCTCTGACGTTCCCAGGCCAGCGATGATTTTTGAGATGATCCATCGCTTCTGCACTAAGCCTCACTGGGGGAATATTATTGCGCTTGATAGTAAGTCGTAAGAAGTGCTCAGCAAGCAGCGGGATGTCATCGGTCCTGGCCCTGAGTGGAGGTAGGTGGATTTCAACTACGTTTAGTCGGTAAAATAAATCCTCGCGAAAATTCCCTTTTGAAACTTCTTCTGCTAGATTTTTATTGGTTGCAGCGACGATGCGAACATCAGACTTTTGCATTTCGTTACTACCAACGCGCGTGAATGTGCCATCTTGTAGAACGCGCAACAACTTAACTTGAACAGAGGTTGGCATGTCGCCAATTTCATCAAGAAAAAGGGTGCCGCCATCGCATTGCTCGAATAAACCAGCGCGACGGTTGATCGCCCCCGTGAAAGCACCCTTTTCATGGCCGAATAGCTCACTCTCTAGTAAGTTTTCTGGAATAGCTCCGCAGTTGATGGCAATAACATCTTTTTTGGCCCTGGGAGAATATTCGTGGATTGCGTTAGCAACGAGTTCTTTACCCGTGCCACTCTCACCAGAGACCAGCACCGGGGCATCAGTCCGCGCAACACGGCCGACTATCTTGAAGACATCTTGAAGTGCTCGTGAATTACCAATGATTTTTACTTTGCCTTGTGGAGTGTCAATGGATGACTTGGTGTCGGAGGCCGTTCTGCGTTGATCGAGTGCGCGCAACGCGTTTTCCACCACAGGTCTGAGCTCAAAAGTTAGCGACTCTTTTTTGAGAATATCTTGGGCCCCTTGCTGGGTTGCTTCGATAACTTGTGAGGTGGTTGGGAAGCCATCTGTAAGTATGACTAGAATTCCAGGATGGGCAGCACGAATACGGCGCAGCAAGACAAGGCCATCAAAAGGCTGCAAAGGAATGTCTGCGATCACTAGATCGACATCAGTGGTGTCACAGACTTTTGCCGCTTTTTCGGCATGATCACATCGTAAAATACGCAAGCCCTCGGCATCAAGGTGCTTGGTAGCCCATTCTAGGTAGTCGATATCTGAATCGACCAAAAGAATTGTTTGCTCAGCGGAGGTCTCTGACACAGGTAAGGGTATTAGGTGTTAGACAGCGCCAAACCGCCGGTGGCGACGAGCGTATTCTTCGATGGCCTCTTGGAGGTCGGGTCCTCGGAAGTCAGGCCAGTTCTTGGGACTAATAAGAATTTCAGAATAAGAAATTTGCCAAAGTAAGAAGTTGGAGATGCGTAGTTCGCCAGAGGTTCTGATCAGTAGGTCCGGATCAGGAAACTTGGAGGTGTAGAGGTGGTTAGAGAAAAGATCGTTATCAATATCGGCAGGATCGATTTCTCCAGCGGCGGCTTTTGTTGCGATGGCTCGTGCGGCGTCTGTGATTTCTTCACGTGAACCATAGGAGAGAGCGAGGATGAGATTGAGGCCAGTATTGTTTTTTGTATCGCTAGTCGCTTGCTCGATTTGTTTGCGGCATTTCTCCGGTAACATGTCGTGCCGACCTATGCTGTGAAAGCGAACGTTTTGCTTCAACATGTCTGGGAGCTTTTGCCGGAGGAACTTCTCCAGCAGATCCATGAGTGCATCGACTTCTTTCTTGGGCCGCTTCCAGTTTTCTGATGAGAATGCGTAGAGGGTTAGATACTCGACCCCGAGCTGGCGACATGTGTCTACCGCAGCTTTGACTGACTTCGCTCCTGCACGGTGACCCTCAGCACGAGGAAGTCCACGTGCATTCGCCCACCGACCATTACCATCCATGATGATGGCGATGTGGCGAGGTATGTCATGACTGTCTTTCATATCAGAGGCAATTTCTAAGCACATTCTGTCCTCAGTTTTCCCTCGGTGCAAGCCCAGAGCGTACCCTTAAAGAGATAAAAATATAAAATACCAAGCTGCTTGGGAGGTCTACTAGCTGAATATTTTGCGCGGCCCGCGAGGCTTGAGAATAGCTGCAATGCAGACTCCTGCCAGTGTCCAGCAGATCAAAGGATCGAGAATATGAACCAAAACACGTGACCCAGGTAGCTCAAACCAGTTCCAAAATGGGAGTGTAGAACTGACCCCAGTGAATAAACCCATGACGATTCCAACGGATGCACGGGAGATGAAGCGGTAGGCTTGTATCTTGTATACCGTCGTTGCCAGTATCAGAGAGCTAAGAAATTGAATTAAAAAAGATCTGATGAGGTGGTTGCTCAGTATCCACGGTTGATCGAGTTGGCCAGGTCGGATAACGGCATAAACCAGAGGCCCTTCGCTGATTGCCTGAGTATCAAGGCCTTTTGCCCCGCGCCGCGGCAACATATAAATGCCGTGTTCTGGGGTGTTTTCTTTGATTGCCTGAGACATGACGGCGTCATCATTAAATGTCTCCATTTGATGCCATGGCAGTAACTCCCATGACACAAACCCCCAGAGAAATGCAACGACAGCCCCAATACAAGTAGCGATCAAAAGTCTCTTCATAATGTTTAGATTGAAATGATTAGCATATACGTAGCATTTTTTTCTAAGTTTGTCAGTATAAGAAATCTGGCTAGATTGAGGCTTATTCGGAAGGGTCGGATTACGGTTGCGGCCTACCTTGTGACTGGGTTATGCCATGGGCATGTTGAATGTCGTTCTTATGAATCCGGAAATCCCCCATAACACGGGTGCGGCTGGCAGACTATGCTTGGCTACGGGAGCTAGGCTGCATTTGATCAAGCCCTTGGGCTTCTCCATAGATGATCGCCAAGTCAAACGTGCTGGGTTGGATTACTGGAAAGATGTCGATCTATGTCTGTGGGAAGATTGGCAGGCTTTTACAGAGTCGGTGGCCGCTGGCGCAGGGGTTTACTTGCTCACTACCAAAACGGACCAGGCGTATTGGGACGTCGAATTTAAGGACGGCGACTATATTGTCTTTGGCCCTGAGACGAGGGGACTTCCTGAAACGATGCTGGGGCAACATGCAGAGCGGTGCTTGACCATTCCGATGAGGGAGGCTTCCACACGCAGTCTAAATCTTGCGACTACCGTAGGTATCGTTCTTTATGAGGCTATTAGGCAAACTAATCAAAGTGCCTGAGAGATTGCCATCAGCTTAATCACTAGGCTTGGCAGCTTCTTCAAAGACTGGAATCTGTGATTCTTTGGTTTCGGTGAAGAAAGAGCCGACATCCTTTGAGGTAATGAAAAGGAACAAGCCCATGATCATGAGCACAAATGCGCTTTGGACAAATTCCAATACCCGTGGCTGAACTGGTCGACGTGCGATGATTTCCAGCAGCGAAAGTGTAATGTGGCCACCATCAAGCACTGGGAAGGGGAGCATGTTGAGGATAGCGAGGTTGATGTTGAAAAGCACGGTGAAGCTGAGCGCCATTTTCCAGCCGTCTGGCGAGGTTAGCATCTGGTAGTAGCCTTTGCCGATACCGATAGGGCCGGCGAGATGTTGCACGCCGACATCTGACTGGCTGGATATAACCTTGGTGATAGTAGTATACATGATGCCAACGCTGTGCTCGATTTGTGCCCAAGCGGTGGGGTGAGTGATGGTGGATGTGACTAACTCAGGATCAGGTCCAGGCATGATGCCAAAGGTTGGATCGCTGCCCTCGGGGCTGATTGGTTTATCAGCTGTGATGGAAAAGCGCTGCTCCCTGCCATCACGAAGAACTACGACAGATGCGGGAGCGTCTGTGAGCTCGGCATCGACGATGTGCTGGTAGGTGTGTGCTTTCTTGCCATTGACACTCAGTATTTCGTCTCCTGCTTGGAGGCCGGCCAGTTGAGCAGGGCTGTGGTCAATGACCTCTCCCACCAAGGTGCGATATCCCATCATAATGCCAACTTGGCGCATTGCTCTGCGGTCATACCAAGCAGTGTCTGGAATGTGGTAGCCAGATTTGACGATGATAGGCTCAGCCAAACCATCACGCTTTACGGTGAACTCAATGGTCTTGCCCTCACTGAGCATGATATTTTCGCTGATACCGGTGTCGGTGTCGCCTCTCCAGCGATCTACCTCAATGCCATTTACCGCCAGGATTTGGTCACCCTCTTGGAAGGCTGGCTGCGCATCAGCCGCTGGTTTGTCGGGCATGATGTAGCCGACCGTGACGCTGTTCATTTTGTAGCTGGGCTTTCCGATGCCCCAGACAGCGAATGCGGTAATGACAGCTAGTAGGAATGAGAAAAGTGGACCAGCAAAAGCGACAATGATCTTGTCGAGCGGCTTAGCAGGAGGCAAGGGCTTGTCGGAGGTGTTTTCACCCTCTATTTTTTCCATCGTTGCCATTTGTGGCAATGCCACGAAGCCCCCGAAGGGAATCCAGCCAAGGCCGTATTGCACGCCGTTGTATGTTTTGCTCCAAATGGGCTTACCGAACCAAATCTGA
>CBFHKM010000026.1:14596-20704 GCA_965656385.1 Oceaniferula sp. | reverse complement strand
AAAGTTTCTATCACAGCTCAGAACCATGGATTTGCAACTGATCTTGATTCGTTACCAGAGAGCGTTGAGATTACCCATGTTAACCTCAACGATGACACAGTCGAAGGGTTCCGTCACAAAGAGCTTCCTGCTTTCTCCGTACAGTATCACCCAGAGGCCGCACCGGGACCCAATGATGCCACCTACTTCTTTGCTGAGTTTGCAGAGCTTATCGAGCAGTCACGATAAGGACATTTAATTTATCAACTGCTGCGCTTTTTAAGCTACTAAAATTATATGAACACGATCATTTGCGGCCTCCAATGGGGCGACGAGGGAAAAGGTAAAATTGTTGATTACTTGACCGAGACAGCAGACGTTGTCGCCCGCGGCCAGGGAGGTAACAACGCAGGTCACACCGTGATCGCGAATGATACCAAATATATTCTCCACCTGATTCCATCTGGTATTTTGTGGGAAGGTAAAAGTTGCATTATTGGTAATGGCGTTGTCATGGACCCCGTCGGTTTATGCAAGGAGATCACAAATCTGGAGGAAGCAGGCATACCTGTCGATGACAACAAATTGCTCATCTCTGACAGGGCTCACGTTGTTTTGGCATACCATCGTGAACTCGATGCTGCACGCGAGGCTGCCCTCGGAAAAAACAAAATTGGCACAACCAAGCGCGGCATCGGCCCAACGTATGCGGACAAAGCAAACCGTATTGGGCTGCGCCTGGCGGACATGCTCGATGAGGCCACCGCCCGCGAACTTATTGAAATACGCCTGAACGAGGCCAATTCGACCTTAGCAAAGCATGATTTGCCGACATTTACAGTCGACCAGGTCTGGCAAGAAGTCGCACCAGCCATCGAGCGACTTCGCCCACATATTACCAATGTTATTCCAGCGCTTCATACCGCATGGAAAGAGGGCAAAACTATACTTTTCGAAGGAGCCCAGGGCTCATTCCTCGATGTCGACTTTGGCACGTATCCTTTCGTAACCTCATCCAATACAACCTCAGGAGGCGCATGCACAGGCTCAGGCCTGCCCCCGACTGCCATCGAGCGTGTCGTCGGGGTATGCAAGGCTTACACCACCCGCGTCGGCTCAGGACCTTTCATCACAGAAAACGATGACATCTCAGCCTATTTCCATGCCCGCGGTATGGAATTCGGCGCCACCACAGGACGAGCCCGCCGTTGTGGCTGGCTAGATATGGTATTGATTCGTTATGCCTGCATGGTTAATGGCGTCACTGATTTGGCCGTTACCATTCTAGATGGTCTGGACGAACGCGACTCCATCAAGGTCTGCGTGGCATATGAGATCGATGGCCAACGCCACGACTTCCCACCAGCCAATCGCGCCGCATGGGATCGCGCCCAGCCTGTCTACGAGGAATTTCCCGGCTGGCAGAGTGATACAACCTCTGCCCGTTCATGGGATGAATTACCGGATAACGCTCGTGCTTATCTGACTCGCCTCGGTGAGCTAGCCGGCGCCCCCGTGAGCTATATTGGCAATGGCCCAGAAAGAGAGCAAACGATAGTTGTGTAGCTCACTAGGTAGCTGTTGTGCGGTGAATTAAGATACCACCCCACAAGCCGCCTCTGGCGGCCCCTCACAAGCCACCTCTGGCGTCTATGGCGCCAATCTATCTATATTCCAGCGCTGCGCTGTCTCCGCACCTCGTGAGTAGAGAAAACGGTCATGCACACGCCCCTTTCCTCCCTGCCAGAACTCAATACGTTCGGGCCTGACTCGATACCCACCCCAGAAACTAGGAAGAGGCACATCCCCGCCTTTAAATTTCGCCTTAAGCTCGGCCATTTTATTGAGTAGCAAAGCACGCGAATCAACAACACTCGACTGATCCGAGACCCACGCTCCGATCTGGCTCTCTCGGGGACGAGAAGCGAAATATTTCAGTGACTCCGCAGCGCTTACTTTTTCTACAGCACCTTCAATGCGGACCTGTCTCTCCATAGGCAGCCAAGGAAAAAGCACTGACACCAGAGCCACCGAGGCCATCTCTTTAGCCTTGGCACTACCATAATTGGTGTAGAAAACGAAACCTTCTTCATCAAAGAACTTCAACAATACCGTGCGCGACGCAGGGCAGCCATCAATTCCAATCGTAGAGAGCACCATCGCATTCGGCTCATAAATTTCTGCCTGCCGAGCTTCACTGAACCATTGCTCAAACTGAACAAAAGGATCCTGGTTAAGATCGGCACGACGAAGCTCTCGGCTACCATACTCCTCGCGCATTGCAGCGACTTCTTCACGACTCTTGGACATATGATTTTTCTAAACCCTAATCACCGAATTCCAAATACCAAAATGAGAATTTTAAAAGTCTCACTGGAACATGCCCTGGTGATAATCAACTAACGGCCGCCAAGATTTTGGATGGTCTGAAAGATAGCGGTAATCATCAAATAAGCCATCGTGCCAATAAGCAATGCCATCACGACCAATACTACAGGCATGATCAACTCCATAATGCGAGCGAGGCTCTTATTCAGCTCGGTATCGTAGCGCTCGGCAGCCCGGCGCAGCGACTTATCAATTTTACCTGTTTTCTCACCGACTGACACCATATCAATGAGCAGCGGCGGAAAAATACCTGATTGAATCAATGATCGTGAAAACGACCGGCCATCCCCAACCATCTCAATCACTTTGTTCATGTGTTGCCTAATATGGAGGTTCTGTGTCGCATCACGTGCCAACTCCAAAGAACGCAACAAAGGCAAACCATTACCAACTAGGTTTGCAAGTGTTTCTAGAAATTGCACATAGAAACGAGATTCAATAACTCGGCCAACCAACGGTATTTTTAATTTCGCACGATCCCATGTCAGCTTGTTAGCTTCGGCATCCTTCCACGCCTTAAATACCAGTGCGCTTCCAACGATAGTCAGCAACATCACCAACCACCACTCCTGAAAGAAGTCACTGGCACCTATGAGGATTTTTGCCCCCAAGGGAATCTTTCCTCCTGGCGTACTCGATATCAGGTCTGTCAACTGAGGTATAAGTTTAGTAACAAAAATAATTCCTACTCCAATACCTGCAAGAATCAAAAATGCAGGGTAAATCAAAGCCAGGGTAACCTTACTTTGAAGTTGCTGAAGCGTTTTTAAGTAATGGGCTTGGCGCTCAAGAATAGTGTCAAGCGCACCACTAGCCTCACCTGCCGCTGCCAGACTGCAATATAGCGGACCAAAACTATCACTTGTCTTCTTCAATGCTACAGAGAAACTGCCACCATCACGGACATACTGCCGAATCTCAGTAGATACATCCTTGAGAGAGCCCAGCTCCTCTCGGTTCTCCATCGATTTTAACGCTGGCTCAAGCTGAAGACCAGCACTGAGCATTTCACTTAACTCCTCGGTAAAGAGCACAACCTCAGCCCGCTTCAACTTGAGTAGACCTTGGTCATCACGACGCCCAGAAAAAGTCGATGAACCACGTTCATTTGCACTAGGCGCAGACTGCTTTTTTTTATCTACTGCCGCGCCGCCGGTTGAAAGCTGCGAGAGATTAACTGGTTGCAAACCCCGGCCTGTCAGGACTTGCAAAGCCTCCGAACGATCGAAAGCCGTAATTTCTCCAGTGTCTAGATTCCCGTTTTTGGCGAGTGCCTTGTAAGTAAATATAGCCATCTAATATCTGTGCTCAACTAGTCAAGATCTACCTATTAACAAAGCTCCGCGCTGGTGACAGATATCACTTCCTCGAGAGTTGTTTCACCAGCAAAACATTTATACCAGCCGTACTCCCTCATGGGAACATAACCATCACTGTATGCTTGTTCGAGAAGCCTGCGCATATCGTCCCCCTTGACGATCAGATCTTGCATTTCCTCGGTGATCAGAACGACTTCATAAATAGCAAGTCGACCGCTAAAACCTGTATTACGACACTGATCACACCCCACTGCATCGTAACACTGTCCCTGCATATGATCAGGAATTTCCATCTCTATGCGCTGCTGTGGGCTAATTGCGCGAGGTGTTTTGCATTGAGGACATAATCTACGCACTAAGCGTTGTGCCAAAAAGGCTCTTACCGATGCAGACAAGAGAAAAGGCTCCACCCCCATATCGGTCAGTCTGCTGATCCCACCCATGGCATCATTGGTGTGTAAGGTGCTAAAAACCAAGTGACCTGTCAGCGAAGCTCGAATCGCAATTTCAGCCGTCTCTAGGTCACGAATTTCTCCAATCATTACAATGTTGGGGTCCGCACGAAGAATAGAGCGCAAGCCGCTGGCGAAGGTTAAGCCGATTTCAGATTTCACCGCAATTTGCATCACACCTGGCAGCTTATTCTCAACAGGGTCTTCAATGGTGACAATGCGCGTGTCATCAGTATTCACTTCATTCAGAAACGAATACAGACTGGTAGATTTACCTGATCCTGTTGGGCCTGTGATTAATACAATACCGTTTGATAAACCAAGCAGCTGAGAGATTTTCTCCTCAACAAATGGTTCGAGCTGAAGTTTGCTAATAGTAAATTTCTCTTGGTTAAGCAGGCGCAGACTCACGCTCTCACCTTCGACTGTGGGCACGGTAGCCACACGAACATCAATCGTCTGCCCTTCAAACTGAAGATTAATTCGACCATCCTGAGGTAAACGCCGCTCTGCAATATCGAGATGCGCCATGATCTTTAAACGAGCAATAACTGAACTCTGTAGAGCTTTGATATTATCAGGAACGGTTACATCCACTAGAAGCCCATCAATACGGTATCGAATACGCAGATTATCATGAAGCGGCTCAACGTGAATATCAGTCGCCCGTTGTAGCAGCGCCTCCCTGATGATTTGGTTCACAAATTTAACAACGCTCGCTTCTTCATCCTCGTCCGCATCAATGACGTTGGCCTCGTCACTTGACTCAAGGTTATCATAATCAAGGTCTCGCCCTTCAAGGATCTGTTCAAAAGTATCTGCACCCACTCCATACAGCTTACGCAATGCTTCGTGAATACGCCTGCGTGATGCCATTTTCCAGACGATCGGCAGGCTGATTTGCTGCGTTGCCGCCTGCTTGGCTAATAAATTGAGCGGGTCGTATGTCAATAGCACGAGTTGCTGCACACCACCCTCGTCGAGAATCTCCATAGGCAGCAAACGGTGTGCTAGCGCCACACGAGGCCCACAAGTAGCTCGAATTGCCTCTACGTCGTCAAACTCCGCAATGCTCTTCACCCACTCCATGCCTGACTGCTGAGCCAGCGCAGACAAATATGACTCTTCATCCACCACCCCCGAATCGAGAATATCATCTATAGGTGAGCGCTGCTGTTGGGCAGCGGTTTGAACAACACTGGCAAATGTGTCCAGATCTTGACATCCGCTTTGACGCGCTGGTGCGATGAGTAAGTTAGTCATTCAATAAGAGGCAATCGATAGTCTGATACAGTTCACTATTCACTTTAATGACAGAAAGGCAACACTCCGTCTGTAAAATCAGCTTTGGCTATCACCTTAGCAAAAACAGCTGCTAATTTTAAGCCTCTATTTCCTGACCACCCACATGAAATCCAATTTTCCTCCTAGGCTTCTCATCAACAATTTTACGCGTATAGCATATAACTTGAAAGCTAGATTGATGACTTATAAACATACAAGGAGCGCCCTCGAGGCGGCCCTCCACAACCACGCTGGAATGCCCATCCTCACCGAGACTGTGCACTTCGACGGCGTCACCATTTGACATCAGCGCAAAAATAGCGGGTTCTTCATCTTCTGGTAATCCCTCACGCCACTTTGTAACTCGTATCGCTAGCCGGCGAATAAATTCACCTGATGACTCAAACCTGTGTTTCTGCTCATCAGGCATATGCGACAAAATTTCATGCACGTCGGGCATCCCCGTAGCTCCGGGTAATGTCAAATAAGGGCGACGAATGTTGTTATTTTCAGACATGCAAATAGCCTAATGGATCCCATAACAATTGGCACGCACGTTTTTGGCCACCCAGTGGCTAGCGTGTCTTTACCTGCTTTCTAATTAGGCTTCTCAACCACTGCATATGCGTTGTGGTTATGAATGGACTCGTAATTTTCTGCTTCTACACGATACCATAAAATATTGT
>CBFHKM010000026.1:9998-14499 GCA_965656385.1 Oceaniferula sp. | reverse complement strand
TGTCTCCACCAGATCTATCAAATCTTCAATCCAAATAGGCTCCTTGAAGCGAACGGAATAGGTGACCGTGCCACGCTGATTGTGCGCGCCTCTCTCACTAATGGCTTTGGAACAAGGGCATAGTGTGGCTACCGGAACGATCACAGTCAAAATAAAATCATGATTGCCTTCAATGTCGGACTCAGCCTCAAAGACGACCTCATAGTCCATAACGCCAGAGATTTGGGTAACCGGCGCTGGCTTACTCCTGAAAAAAGGAAAACGAAATTCTACATGTGCCTTGCGAGCTTCCAATCTGCCCAAAAGCTCCTCGGGAATAGCCGTCATCTCTCTGACATCGAGACAATTACCATGTGAATTGAGAACCTCGACAAAGCGACTCATGTGAGTGCCTTTGAAGTGGTGAGGTAAATCCACTGCCAACGCTGTGGTGGCAACTGTGCGTTGAGTGCTGCCGTCTTTGTTGCGCACCTCCAACGGGAACTTGAGCGCCTTGACTCCAACACGGTCGATAGCGATCTTTCTATCGTCCATCTCATTTTGAGTGTCCGTAAGTTCCTTCATTAGCTTTTTGAGATGAAATCGACTATGTCCTTAAATAAAAAGCCTGCCCGGAATCAGCGGACAGGCTTAAAAATAGTTGTAATCACAACTGCTATTTAACCAAGCAGGTTGCAAGCACGAGCACGTTTGACTTCACGTGTAATCTTGCGATGTAGCTTTGCTGATACACCAGTGACACGACGCGGAAGAATCTTACCCGTCTCGGTGGTGAACTTATTGAGCAAATCTACATTCTTGTAATCCACCTCAGCTGCTGGGATGTCATGACGACGGTGAGGCATTGGACGGTTTGCTTTCCAATATGCGATACGGCGCTCTTTGTTCTTAGGAGTAGATATGGATGACATGATTTATAAATGGGTTGATGTTGCTCTAGGTTTAGCAGATTTGCTTAGCGCATCTCACGGTGAAGAGTGCGGCGGCGCAGAAAGGGGTTGTATTTCACCTTCTCCAAACGTCCCGGAGTGCGGAGACTTTTCTTGTTACGCGTGGAAGTATAGCGGGAGGTAGGCTTACCTTCAGCTTTGGCTTCTGTGCATTCTAGGATGATAATATCGCGTGCCATGATTTATGAGTGTATTGTAAAATTGTCGCATTCACTTGGGCCTTGTTTAGTAAGGCAGCCAATACTTGTAAGGGGGCGAAAACTACCGATTTCCGCTCATTGGTCAAGCAGAGAATCTGAAGATTACCGCTTTTTCGTGGATTTTAACGCATATTACCATTGGCGAAGCCGAATTCTGACTTGGGAGAGTGACGATTGTTGCCGTGCTCTTTTTCCCAACGTGACTGACAGTCAACGGTATAGCGAGCAAAAGGAATTGCTTCGAGGCGCTCATTGGGAATGCGCTCACCAGACATTTCACAAACCCCATAAACGCCAGTCTCTGCTCTGGTAATGGCCTGCTCAATCTCACTAAGAGCATCCTGCTCTTTAGCTAAGAGGTTGAGAGCAAAGTCTCTGTCATAGGAGTCACTGCCAGCATCACCCGTATGCATACCACCACCACCTGTTTCCATACCATCAGTGTTTTTAAGCGTATCATGTGTCACACCATACATCGCATCAAGAATACCATCACGAAGATCAAGTAGTTTTTGGTGCTGCTTCTTAGCAAAGCCTTTCAGTATTACAGGCTTAGTGGGAACTTTTTTACGGACCACTTTCTTTACCACTGCTTTAGCTGCAGCTTTCTTAGTCGCTTTCTTCGCTACTTTCTTAGCAGCTTTTTTCACCACCTTCTTAGAGGCCTTCTTAGAGACCTTCTTAGCTACTTTTTTACTGGTCTTTTTGACGGGCTTTTTAGCAAATTTCTTTGTGACCTTTTTGGCAGCTTTCTTAGCTACCTTCTTTTTGGCAGCCTTTTTCTTAGGCACCTTTCCGGCCGATTTCTTGATTACTTTTTTCGTCGCTTTTTTAGCTGCTTTTTTAGCTGCTCGCTTGGTAACTTTTTTAGATATTTTCTTTTTTGCTGCCATGGGAAATAAATCGTTGTGAAGATTGAAACTGATTGATGATGAATGTTTTCAATTAAAAAACGTGCATTCCAAAAAGCATCAATTGGGAAGGCGGCAATGGCTATTCACTTTTCAAGCACACTGCAAGCATAATTTCCAAGATTTGGCACAAGCAACGAAAAGCATCATCTATTGACCACTAATTAGACCCAGCCAAGATCGTCTCAACAAACACCAATGGGCTGCGCTGTTGGCAATTTACACTGACACCAATGCTCAACCGCGATGTTTCTGGGCAGCCTCACTCTTTTTCTTCTCCAGCATGATCCAAGCCTTGTCAGCATTGGATAATTTATTGAAAGGTGTCACTCCTCTTTGTCCATCTGGGTCGACTAGAGTCACTTTCCCAGACTGAAATCTATATAATTTAGCAAATGTTTTGCGACCATCTCGACTTTCCCATAATCTGTATCCTCGTTTTTTGTATTTATTGCGCCATTGCTCATACCCCTTGTCTATCATCGCTACCGCCTTGACCATTCGGGCATGATAATATTCTCCGTCACCTTTTTTATACCCTCGATACTTCACATATACCTCCCCACCTGGCTTCAGGAGCAAAACCGTCGGGCATCCTTTTACCCCATACCTCTTAATTAATTTTTTGATATATTTCAGCTTTCGAGCTCCTATGTCTTTGGATCTCTCCCTTGAGGGCACCTGTTTATCTACACGCAATCGAACAATATGATGCGTTGCCCACTCTTGAAACTCAGAAGTCGAAAAGACATCTTCACTCAAATGCCGGCAGGTCGGACTGTATAGCGAGTCTGTGAACCATATCAGCAACGGCTTACCCGTTTGTCGAGACTGCTGGCTCGCCTCCTTGAAACTTTGGTGCCACGACTTGTTTTGGGGGCTCTGCCACAGCTGCTCTAAACCACCCTCCATAGCTTCATCAGGGTCCTCTGGAGCCCACACAATATCCTCTTCTGGCGTAATCCCCTTTCCGCTTATGCCCGCAACTGGAGCACTTCCCTTACCTATTCGAACGGCCATCGGGTTCTCCATTCCCGCAATGCCACCCCCAGCTCGCTGATAGGCACGCAAGCCTCCGTTACCCTGCTGAGCCAGCGCTACATCAGGTGCAGAACATGACAAGAAGCTAAAGCAGCTGGCTAGAACCGCTGAGACAATGACCAAACGATAAGGCATTACGCAATTAGTCTCGCTAATGATCAATGTCATGGCAACCGGTAAGTTTAATCATATACGATTGATGACGAGGCCATTTCACATTCATCGAATTTGATTAAACTCCTAATCCTCGAAAATCGATATGCTACCATGACTTGACTCATCTTTGAATAAGCATCAATGTAACTCAGAATGAAGAATACACCTCATTTACCGATCAAGCTTCAGGGACAGCTGTTACTGGCTGACCCTTCTCTTCGTGATGGCTTTTTTAATAAAAGCGTTATTTTTCTTACCGACCATGACCACGATGAAGGCGCACACGGTCTCGTTCTCAATCACCCCACAGAGCAAACCGTCGGCGATTTACTCAGCTCCGATGACTTTACTGATCTTGCCAACATCCCAATTCATCTTGGAGGTCCTGTAGGCCAGGAGCAATTGACCTTTGCCGCATTCTGGACAGACCAGAATAATGAACTCAAATTCACAACTCGAATCAGTGCTGCTGACGCTCTCAGGCACTCTCAACAACCTGGCACACTAATCAGAGCATTTGCAGGGCATTCGGCATGGCAGCCGGTTCAGCTTGAATCAGAACTCAAAAAACAGTCATGGATAACTACTCTTCCAACGAGCAAAATTCTCGAGAGTCATCACACCAAAGAGTTGTGGAAAGATTTGCTGAGAAATATTTCGCCTTACCACAAAATATTGGCTGAAGCCCCCGATGACATCTACCTGAATTAAATTAAGCTGCTTCTTAATACCTACGCCACAGAGATGGCATAAACAATACCAACACTGCATACAGCTCAAGGCGGCCCAAAATCATCAGCAGAGATAGAAAAACCTTAGTAACAGGCAGTAAATGTGAGTAGTTACCTGTTGGCCCCACCTCTCCGAAGCCTGGACCGGTGTTAGTAAAAGTGGCCAGAACACAGCCGAAAACAGTCTCAACACCAATACCATTGACTGACTCAAGCATAGCTACCACGAAACAGGAAATAATAATAATAAAGGCGTAGAGTGCTATGAAACTAACCGCTTGAGCTCTTTCTGAATCGCCCATGGCATTGCCATTCACATGCATACGAAAAACCTGGTTGGGGCGAAAAGCCTTAACAATTTCAAGCCGTGACGTTTTGAGAAATACAATAAGGCGGCTGACCTTCATCCCCCCAGCAGTTGAACCAGTACATCCGCCTACACACATCATCACAGCTATGAGCACAACGGCGTAAACAGGCCACTCAGCATAATTGACCGTCGCGTAACCTGT
>CBFHKM010000026.1:5939-9899 GCA_965656385.1 Oceaniferula sp. | reverse complement strand
CGTTGACCCCAGAGATGCTAGTGTAAAGAAACAATGCCTCAATGAAGTTAAAAAACTTTCGTATTGAGAGCCTGACAAGCCCACAGCCATCGTGATGATTGCCAAAATTCCAATGATTACAAACAACTTACCTTCCTCCTCTGCTTTGAGCCGTCGCCATCGCTTCCTCAGAATAACAGCCCACAACACAAAATTGATACTGCATAAAATCATGAACACTCCCAGCCACAGCTCAATAAGCCAAGCATTACCCCACTCCATGTAATAGCCAACGCTATCGTTATGGGGGCTAAACCCAGCCGTTGAGACCACAGTGAAAGTGTGAGCAATAGCGTTGTAGGTTGTGAGCCCCAGGGCCTTTAGGCCTGCGAAACAAACCAATGTGATACAAATGTAGATTTTCCAAAGGAGCATGGCTGTATCACGAATACGAGCCGTGCTTGCATCGCCCGTTTGAAAAGACGATTCATTACAAAAAAGCGACTTTGACCCAAGCCCAAGGTAAGATAGCAGGGCAACGAATAAGACCAATATCCCCATACCTCCAAGCCATTGGCTTACCGCACGCCACATCAGTATCCCACGAGGCCACGACTCGATATCACCACCCAGAGTTGCATCTGAACCCATCACGGTCGAACCTGTCGTTGTAAAACCAGAAACCGATTCAAAAAACGCGTCGGCGATCTCCAACTTCGGCTCTCCCAACAAATATGGAAGACCACCCACAGTCCCACACAGCAGCCAACCCAAGCCCACGACGACAATTCCCTCTCGGCGAGGAACTCGATCGATTTTACCGATACCGCACAGCATCAGGGAAACTCCAAGCACAGCCACAATCATCGCCGATAGATACAATGAGCGTGCAGCAGAACCAATTTCGTCCACAACATCAAACTGAGCGAAGACACCACAAGCAGCCATTGCAATACTGACAAGTAAAAGCAGAGCCCCTAAAAATTTAGCTAAAATACGGAAGTTCATGATCTCAAAAAAAACTCAAAATCGTTGGTCAGTTATCTGACCAGCTTGAGGAATTTACGTCGAACCTTGGGTATCACCATAGCGTAAATTGTGTCGCCAGGTTCCAAGACATCTTCTGGGCCAGGAACAATTGCATGCAAACCTCTCATCCTCGCGACCAAGACACAACCTTCAGGCCATTCGATTTCAGAAATCATATGCTCCGCAGCAATAGAAGCTTTAGCGACTTGTGTTTCGATTACTTCTCCCACCCCAATTTTTTTAACAGTGTGGAAGCGATCTGACGTAAGAAATCTTTCCAGCTCACGAAGGGTTGCTTCGCGTGGACTCACAGCAGCAAGAACACCAAAATGTCGGCCACTTACACCGATTGCCTGGGCGTAATCTGCACGGTGAATGAGGGTCAGGCAGCTCTTTGCTCCAAGGTTGTTAGCCTGCAAACAAGTCATCACATTGTCTTCATCACTACCGCTGGTTGAGATAAAGAAATCAGCATCTCCCACCTGCTCCTCTTCTAGTTCAGAAAGCACCGTGCCATCCGTGTTGATGACCGTAGTATTTGAGAGCAGCCCCGTGAGTTCTTGGGCTCGCTCTTTGTCTTTTTCAATAATGCGAACCTTGCACTGAAAGCTCTCAAGCATTTGCGCCAAAGAAAAACCATACTCACCCCCACTGAAAATGACTACGCGTATTTCATCCCCCTTCGCTTTTCCTTTTTGCAAGCGTGTTGATAATTTTCTGAGTTTGTTTGGATCTCCAAAAATGGTGACGACGTCTCCCGCGCACAAAGCATCATCGGCAGAAGGCACGAAATGGTCGCCTCCACGGGTAATACTAGCAACACGAGTTCTCTCTGGAGCCTTCAAGTCAATTAAACGCTTACCTACAGCATCGCTTTCCTCACTGACACGGAGTTGTTGGAGCTCAATGCGACCGCGAGCAATCTCCTCAACCATGAGTGAATCTGGGTTACGCACGAACTTCGAAAGCTCAATGGCGCTGAGACGCTCTGAGCTAAACACATGATCAATGCCAAAGTGACCGCGATAATCAAACAACCACTCCTCCCGCTGTTGCGCGGGACTGACACGGGCAATTACTTTCTCCGCATTCAACTTTTTGGCCATAGACGCCGACATTACATTGATGGTGCTCTCACTGGTGACCGCCAAAAAAAGCTCACATTCAGAAACTCCAGCTTCCAGCAGCGTATTAGCACTGGCACCGCTGCCAGTTATGACCCTGCCATCAATTTGCGATTCAAGCTCCGTGGCCACCAAGGCATCAAACTCGACTACAACAATGCTGTGAGCCTCACGGGATAAGGATATAGCTAAGTGGCGTCCAATCTCTCCAGCTCCTACAATGATAATTTTCATAGTTGCAGCCTACGGCCGCGGAAGGGTGTTGCCATTTTTGGAGCACAAAAGCAAGGATAGAAGCCGAAAGGCATCTCACCCAATAAATAAAGGATAGAACACTAAAACAGCTTGCCCACTACACTGATGGAGCCATAATCCGCGGCATTCAATAACATCACCAATATGGAAAACGTCATAATTATAGGAACAGGCCCAGCCGGCTACACTGCAGCAATCTATGCCTCACGCGCAGATCTCAATCCCCTCATTCTCACTGGAACTCAGCCCGGAGGCCAACTCACCACGACCACTGATGTCGAGAATTTCCCTGGCTTTCCAGAAGGCATCACTGGTCCTGAATTGATGGTCAGCATGCAACAACAAGCAGAGCGCTTCGGCACAAGGGTAGAATTTGGACTGGTTGAATCAGTCAATAAAAATGCAGACGGCAGCTTCACGCTCAAGGTCGGCGAGAAAGAAATTCAAACCAAATCCGTCATCATATGCTCAGGTGCATCAGCTCGCTACCTCGGTCTTCCGGGCGAGGAAGAGCTCACCAAAGGAGGGCACGGACTCACAGCATGTGCGACCTGTGACGGTGCTTTCTATCGAGATGTCCCTGTTTGCGTTATAGGTGGTGGCGACTCGGCATGTGAGGAAGCCACCTTTCTTACTAAATTCGCCAGCAAGGTTTACCTTATACATAGACGTGACGAGCTTAGAGCATCGAAAATCATGGCCCAACGTGCTCTCGACAACGAAAAAATCGAACCCATCTGGAATTCGACAATCAAAGAGTATATAACCAATGACAAGGGAGACATTCAGGCGCTACTTCTTGAAAATACACAAGACGGATCAACCTCTGAATTAGTAGTCGAGGGTGTATTTATGGCTATTGGCCACACACCCAACAGCAGCTTTCTCAACGGCCTCGTTGAGACCGACGACCAAGGTTACATTCTTCAAAAACACGGCACACTCACAAGTGTCGAGGGCATATATGCCGCTGGCGACATCTCAGACACAGAATACCGCCAGGCAATCACTGCCGCCGGCCAAGGATGCGCGGCAGCAATTGAAGTCGAGCGCTGGCTCGCTGACCAAGAATAGTAAAAAGGGCATTACACAATCAATAAGGGAGCTTCTAGAGCTAGTATTGTGTTGATACAAAAAGCCTCCCCGCTGCGCCCCGACCCCAGCAAGCAATTAGAAATCATTTGAATGCCGATCACTCGCCTAGCTGAATTTTTTTTGTTTTTCCTTTTGCTGGTTTCTTCTAGCTCAGCACAAGTTGACACGCCAGACAACCAGTCTGCACCAGCTGTGGTGCAGCCCCTCGTTAAGAAAATTTCACCTCAGCTATACCAAGTGGGACTCATCTCATTCAACAAAGAGACACGAGAAATCCACATACCATCTCACACCAATATCACCGAGCCCGAGGCGGTCATCGAGTATTTATTGGTGCACTTTAACGGTGAAAAAATCCACGAATCGCTGCTCACCACTGAGGCGAAACCTACCAATATCAACATAGCGCTCAAGCTGCTCAACTACAAAGAATCCCCGGAATTGTTCCGCCTTCCCAATCCCAATGGCACCTTGAGTG
>CBFHKM010000026.1:0-5843 GCA_965656385.1 Oceaniferula sp. | reverse complement strand
CGTATCAGAAAAAGTTAAAAAAGCCGCGCGTTTCAAAATATTGATCACATGGAAAGATAATGAATTAACGAAAACTATTCCTGTTACAGATTGGATTTATAACGAAAGCACACAAAAAAACATGGAATATGCACCATGGATTTACAATGGGTCTTTCATCCATGAAAAATCATTCAATGCCAAACTGACAGGAAGTATCGTCGCCATCTATGCTAACATTGGCGCAATTGCTAATTATTCGGGTGATGACCGAAATGATGACAGCTTGTGGTCACCATCCAAAAACACTCCCAGCGAAGGAACCTCGGTCACCCTCACTATACAACCCTGGGCCAACCTACCTTAATATCTCGAATCACTTCCTATGTCATCATGAAATTTTCATACATAATCACCATTCTCGGACTTCTTAATGCCTCATCTACTGATGCTCAAAACAAACAAGAGCCCTACCTTTCAGTCAAACTTGAGATAACCCGTGCGATTGAGAGGGGTAATACCTATCTTCAATCTCAACAAAATAAAGACGGTTTCTGGGGTGATGCCAAATATCCAGCTTACACAGCGTTGGCACTTACCGCAGCAATGAGATCACCATCATACCAAAAAGTTGCTTACATCGATAGGGCATACACTTGGCTCACAAATCAACAAAAAGACGACGGCGGAATATATGGAAAAGGCTTAGGCACTTACAATACGGCTACCTCCATTGTTGCCCTCGTATCTGCCGATGATCCCTCCTTTCACCCTATCATTTTAAAAGCTCGCCGGTTTCTTATCAACCAACAGACGGATTGGGATAACAAAGGAGAGGCTGATAATAAATATGACGGAGGAATTGGCTACGGGGGGTCATACCAGCACTCAGATTTGTCCAACACCTATCTTTCGATTGAGGCGCTGAAGCTATCACGCCATATTGCTCAAGACGATGCCTCAGGCAAGCAACCAGAACTAAACTGGGAGGCCGCCATTGAATTCATCTCTCGCACCCAAAACCTGCAGGAAACCAACAAGCTTCCCAACACAGGCAACGACGGTTCTTTTAATTACTTTCCCGGAAATTCTAAAGCTGGGCTCCGTACCAATGCGAACGGAACTGAAGTTCTGCGCGGCTATGGCTCCATGTCGTATGCCGCCCTACTGTCGATGATTTACGCAGAGTTAGATGAAACTGATATCCGTGTTGTAGCTGTTAAAGATTGGCTTTCGGCTAACTTCACAGTGAAAGAGAACCCCGGCCTCGCCACTAAGGATGACCCCGCCTTGGGTCAACAGGGGCTCTTTTATTATTACCACGCTATGGCCAAGGGCCTCGCCGCCGCAAATATCGATATGCTGAGTGCCAAAAGCGGCAAAGAAATCGATTGGCGTAACGAACTTTCCAACGCATTGCTATCGACTCAGGCTCCTGATGGCTCATGGGTAAACAAAAATTCCCGCTGGTGGGAAAGTGACCCTGTATTGGTCACGGCTTATGCCGTCTTGGCATTAGAACAAATTTACGACTCTATCCCTGATTAATGATAACGGGGTGCATCCAAGGACAACATAATAAGTCGATCGCCAATTAACGGCTATCCTGACACACATAAAAATCGTGTCACATATCTTACCACTTGACCCCCAGTTTGCTCCATGTTGTATTAGTACAACTTAAATTGTATATGTTGTTACACGTTAAGTTATTATGTTGCCCATAATAGATATCAGTCAGAATCAAAAAATCATCAACCGTCGACGCCAACCGCGCTATGATCTCCGAAGAACTCCCAGAGCATCAGATATTCCATATCCTTAAACAGGGGGAAGAGGAGCCCATAGGCCCGTATAGCCAAGTTCAAATAGGTCAACTTCTTAACGCAGGCCAGATTGAGGCATCCGACTACGTTTACTATCCTGAATTATCCGGATGGGAGACACTTTCAGGTGTTTTTGAGTTACACCAAAAACTGAGCGGTTTTGGTGATGATGGCCAAGAACCACATATTGTTGAGCAGAGTTTTGCGTTAGTAGAATCACTGGCTGAGCCTGATGAAAAAATCTATTATGTTGCCGTTCAGCATATCCCATTATTAAAAGTTACGGCTGCCGTCAAACTCACAGGACCGAAGTCGATCGTTTTAACCGACCGTCGAATCTACGTGCTCACACCCAAGATGATAGGTAACACTGAGCTCAATCAATATCATCATAAGCAGATCGAAAGAGTGATGAAAAGGGTCTCCCCCGATGAGCCAGAGGGCGCATTCATTATTGAATTACATACGGGAGACTGGATTGAAACCAACAAGATACCGAAGCCACAGCTCGAGCGTCTTGAACATATCACCCGAGAACTGTTGGAACATAAGAATCAACAAGAGCCCGTCAACTAATACGACTGCTCACACAAAGTGCTGGTCCTGATTTCCACCAGATCCTAGTGCAAGAACTTGTCTGACTTACTGGATTGCCTTTGATGGCTTAAGTTTGATCTTTTCTATATCCGACCCGCGAGTCGAGCTCCTCGCGCAGTGCCTCAATACCCTCACCCGTGTCAGCAGAAATGGGTACAATGGTCTGTTTTGGGAAACGAGCCCGGAAATGAGCTAGATTATCTTCAGCCCCATCAAGGTCCATTTTGTTCGCCACAATGATCCACTCAAACTTGGATAGATCTTCATCATAAAGTTTGATTTCTGTTCTGAGTGTCTGCAAATCCTCAATAGGGTCACGCATTTCACTACCCGCCATGTCGATGACAAAGAGCAATATCTTACACCGCGTGATGTGGCGCAAAAACTCGTGACCTAAACCACGATTTTCATGTGCCCCTTCAATGAGTCCAGGAATATCCGCTACTGTGCAACGACGATATTTGGGGAATTCCACCACTCCCACCATTGGGTTGAGGGTTGTGAAAGGATAATTACCAATTTTGGGCGTGGCGTGCGACAACTGATTAACAAGAGTTGATTTACCCGCATTGGGAAACCCGACCATACCGGCATCGGCAATACGCCTAAGCTCAAGATAAAATACACCATAATCAGCTTCTGTGCCCAGAGTGTGCTCCTCTGGCGCCTGATTGGTTGATGTTTTGTAATGCCAGTTACCCTTTCCGCCTTTTCCTCCCGTGCAGAGAACGAACTCATCACCATACTCCGTGAGATCAACGATAGGCTCTAAGTCGATGCCCTGTTCGCTACGCTCAAGCTCTACCGCCTCTGATACGGTAGTGGCGTTACTCCGATACACAACGGTGCCGGGAGGCACCTTGCCTATCTTGTCTCGTGAGCTTTTACCGTGCTTTCGGTTGCCTCCACCGTGCTCTCCACGCTTGGCAACCAACTTAGGATCATAGGAATAAGCCTTAAGATTGTCCACAGCGGGATCAACGCGCAATATGACCGAACCACCATTGCCACCGTCACCACCGTCAGGCCCCCCTTTTGGACGAAACTTCTCACGCCTGAAGTGCACAACCCCATTACCGCCGTCACCAGCTTCAGCATAAATTCTAATGTGATCGATAAACATAACGGGAAATAAGGTGAAATGAAGAGCAACAGAACATGCCCACGGCCATGACGGCGAGTTCTGATAACATCAATTACTGGAATGAAAATGCAAAATACCCTAAATATAACATTTTTCGCTTGGCAAATACCGAATCTTCGTACAATTTCCGCCCCCTGCCACCTTTGGCAAACACATTTCTAAACAAACTGACTATGCTTACTCTTAGACTCAACCGCCAAGGCACCAAAGATCGTCCCTTCTACAAGATCGTTGCTGTCGACAGCCGCAAGCGCCGTGACGGCCGCTACATCGAGCAGATTGGCTCATACAATCCTATGGATGATGGTGTCAACTTCACTCTCGATGTCGCCAAGGCCGAGGATTGGATCGCGAAAGGTGCGCAGCCGTCCGACACTGTGCGTGACATCATCAAAAAGGCACGCAAGGAGTCACTATCATCCGAGGCGTAGTCACAGATTTCAGCTCATCTTATTTATTTGAACGCATCGGCTCAGGTCGATGCGTTTTTGTTTGATCAGTGAACAGTTCTGTCTAAATTTAACCAGTAACAATTATGGAAGAAATACCCGCTGTTCATATCAACCACTTAGTTAAGGAGTTCCCTTCTCCTTTCCGAAAAACGAAAATACGAGCTGTTGATGACGTATCACTTACGATCATGCCTGGTGAAGTCTATGGACTAATCGGCCCAAATGGATCAGGTAAATCAACGACCATGAAAGCTCTACTTGGGCTGCTCAGGCCTACTGCTGGTAGTTGTTGCGTGTTCGGTAAAAACTCGCTCAAAACTGATTCTCGACAAGAGATTGGGTTCTTACCAGAAAACCCATATTTCTACAAACATCTCAGTGGTGAAGAAACCTTACGCTTTTACGCTAAGCTTTGTGGCATGCGGGGCAAGGCCCTCAATAGTCGTGTTGATCGGATGCTAGAAATGGTATCTCTTCAAGACGCACGCAAGCGCAGGGTCGGTGGATACTCCAAGGGCATGCTTCAACGAATTGGACTTGCTCAAGCACTCATACATGAGCCTCGCTTGGTCATTCTTGACGAACCCACCGCTGGCGTGGACCCAGTTGGATCACGCGAAATCAGAGACCTCATTGTTCAGCTTAAAGATAAAGGGGTCACCGTCTTTCTGTGCTCTCACCTGCTCGAACAAGTTCAAGAAGTTTGTGATCACGTAGGTATCATTTTCAACGGGAAAATCGTAAAGGCCGGTCCACTAGAAGAGCTGATTGCTATTGAAGACCAAACGGAAATATTAATTAAAGATGCAGGTCCACGCACACTTGCTCGAATCAAGGCTGTGATTGCAGACTCTGAAAATGCCAATTTTATAAGAATGGGCAAGCCTCGAACAACACTCGAAAGACTATTCCTTGATGAAGCCAAAAAATCCAACGCTGCAACCATGACCGAAGACCAGAAAGGACAAGACCATGCGTAGAAATGCTTTTTTCTCACCGGCTCGTATTTTCGTGATTGCAAGTCACACTTTCACCCACTTAGTGCGCATGAAAGTCTTTTACTTCATGGGTATTTTCGCTGTCCTTATGCTTGCAGCAAGCTTCTTTGAGATGCCTTGGAGCAGAACCACCGAAGACAGCGCAGAACAAGAACTCATCGTGTTAAAGAGCACCGCAATGGGTGCAATGGCGATGTTCTCTGTATTGTTTGCTATCGCAGCTACGGCGTTACTAATTCCCAAGGACCTCGAAGATAGAACTCTTTACACGATCCTAAGTAAACCCGTGCCCAGATTAGACTATCTTATTGGGAAGCTGGCTGGCGTTTTAATTCTTGTGACGGTGTCTCTGCTCCTAATGAACGGAATGCTATCTGTCATCTTACATTTTAAAACTGAGGAGCTATTACTGGTAGAAATGGCGAAGGCAGAAGCACACGGCTGGCCAGCTGAGCATCTAGAATCACGACTATCTGCAGTGGCACAGCAAGGAGTCACATGGACTTTGCAGGCTGGCATTGGGGCCATTCTCTTCAAAGCCATGGTAATGGCCTCACTGGCATTACTTATCTCGACATTTTCAAGCTCTACATTGTTTACCATCGTTATCGCCGTGGTCATTTATTTCATGGGACACTTTACAGAGGATGCACGCAATTATTGGCTGCACAGCCAAAGTGGAGGAGTTTCGAAAGAGCTCAAGCTTATGACTCAAGCTATTGCTCTTATTTTTCCAGACTTCCAGTTATATAATATTATTGATTCCACGATTGAAGGCAAGAAAGTGCCCCAAGGGATTTTCGCGCGCCTCGCCGTCTTAACACTCTTTTATTCAGGCATTTATAGT
>CBFHKM010000025.1:0-20829 GCA_965656385.1 Oceaniferula sp. | reverse complement strand
AGGGGAACAGATATCATCGAAATATCCGTAAGACATGGAAAGAAAGCTGAAGCGCAAGAAATAGCTAAAGCTGTATATGAAGCTTACCGTGAGCGCCGGAACAGCCTCGAGCGAGCAGCACGCAGTGGACAGCTCAAAGCGATCAAGATGGAGCTCATCAACCAGAATGATCGCATCACTTTGTTGCGAAAGCGGGTTGAAGACCTAGCCGAGAAGCACGGCCTTATATTTGTTGAAGATGAGAAGGGAGGCAAAACTATTGGTAGTACATTACCCCTGAAAGAAAAAGCGGACAACGATTTGTATGAGGCGAATCGAAAGAGAGATTCCATTGCTGTTCAGATTAACAAGCTGCTAGCCGTTGACGAAGCTGATTTGATAGCAGTTGCTGCTGAGCTGCCAGAAGTTGGATTTAAAAAAGATTACGCGTTGTTTGAAGACGCTCAGAGAGATCTGCGAAAAATGCGGTCTTCGGGCTTTGGTGCAAAACATCCTGATGTAGAGATGCAGGAAAAAATCATTGCAGATTTTGAGGAGAGTTTAGCCAGGAAAGCTAACTATGCGAAGAAGGCTTTGAAGCACAGCTTGGATATCATGGATAAGAAGGTGCAGGGCTTAGAGGGTGTCGTTGAATCATATCAGAGCCAGGGCACGCAAAAATCTAGGGGTTACTCAGAATACAACATGGCGCGGCACGACTATGATAGAGCTCTCGATTTGAAGGAGGGGTTGGAGAGAACATACAATTCAGAAAAGACTAAGACCAAAATGAATCCAACGAATATTATTGTTCATGAGATTCCCGTTATTAATGACAATCCCGTTAGTCCCAATATACCCATGAACTTAGCTTTGGGTGCGGTTGTTGGCTTGGTGTTTGGTGCCGGAATCGCCTTTTTCTTGGAGTATATGGATACCTCAGTAAAAAGTTTGGAGGATGTTGAGCGCTTTCTAAATGTTTCTGTGCTAGCTGTAATACCCAGAGATGTAGGTGTATTGCACCAACAAAGTGGGCAAAGCCCAGATGCTGAGGCTTACCGCATTCTTCGTACAAATATTGAATTTAATCGCAAAAACCCTGAAGATAACGCCATCACTGTTGTGTCTGGTGGGGCTGGTGAGGGTAAATCGACTACACTTGTCAATTTAGCTTATGTCTGTGCTCAAGGTGGCTACACAACGTTGATGATTGATGCTGATTTACGCCGCCCTCGGTTGCATACATTCTTTGATATTAGTAATGCAGTCGGTTTGACGAATTACTTAACGACGGACCTCTTGCTTGAGGATGTGATTCTTCAGACGCCTGTTGACAACCTCTATTTCATGCCGTCCGGTATTTTGCCAACTGACGCCGCCGGCATCCTCAATTCGCGGCGCATGTCTGAGTTAGTTCAAGATGTAAAACAACGCTTTGACCTCGTGCTGATCGATTCGCCGCCTATTCTAGGGGTGAGTGATGCGTCTGTATTAGCTAGTGAGGTTGACCTTACTATGATTGTTGTGCAGCACCGTAAATTACCACGTAACATGCTCATCAGAGTCAAACAAGCGGTGGAAAATGTTGGTGGTCAAGTAGTTGGTGTTGTGCTGAACAATGTCGATGTGCGTAGTGACAATCAGTATCAATATTATACAAGTTATTATACTTATTATGCTCCCACGACTGGTGAGGAGTTGTCGCAAAGCAGTTCCAATAAGAAAACAGCAGGGCCGCTTTCGAGTGCTAGCGATGAAGAAGATCTTTATTAGAGACAAGCATCTTGTTGACTGAGTGAAGATTTTTTTTCTCAGCAACACAATGACGATACCAAGCATAAAAATTCATATGACCATGAGACTAATCACATACAGCGCCACCTTACTTATTGTTTTGCTGGGGGTATTCTCAACAGGATTACAGGCAGCTCAAATATCATCAAACACAACGCTTGATATTTCAATCAAGGGGGTGCCCGCTGGAGAGCAAGCAAAGTTTGATGGTGGTTACCCTGTGGATGATGCCGGATTCATCTATTTGCCTTTATTACGGGATGGGATTAAAGCGAGTGGCCTATCAAGTTCCAAACTCGCACGCAATATTGAGAAGGCATACAGAATCGCGGAAATCTACGTCAATCCTCGCATCCAAGTTATTTCCAATAAGGACGAAGCTGCTCAGCAAATTGACTCCCAAATCGTGACGGTAGGTGGTTTTGTAGCAAGTCCAGGCCCTATTCCTTATACGCGTGGCATGACGCTTTTTGAAGCGGTGGCAGCTGCGGGTGGGGCAGGAACATTTGGCTCTGACAAACGAGTCGAGCTTCATAGGAGGGGCGCAGGGAAGAGGACCTACAACATCAGGTTAGCGAAAGATATGAAGGTGCCAGTTTATCCTGGAGATACAATTAAGGTGCCTCAAAAAACAGTTTTTGGTAACTAGATACTTGATCACGATGCTACAGCGCGTGCCATCGTGAGTCGTGCTACTGAGGTTGTGCAAAGCAATATAAAAGCTGTGGCACTTGAGGTGGGTTTTGTGAGCTTTGCAGAGATGCTGACCACGCGGTCAGATTTTCCTCTTTGTGATATCTCGTGAAGCAGAAAAACCTGCACAGGCACTTGACCGAATACGGTGTCTTGCTATGTTGCGCGCTCTTAATTTCTGAAAGTGAACGTCATATGTGATGAATCTTTCATCTAACAAACAAACCGCAAATATTATAAGATGGCTACTGCTAAAAGCAAGACCGCAAAGAAAGCTGCCCGTAAACCTGCCAAGAAGGCAGCGCGCAAGGCACCCGCTCGTAAATCAAAACAAAACGTTTACTTCTTCGGAGGTGGAAAAGCCGACGGTGATGGCACCCAGAAAAACCTCCTCGGAGGAAAGGGTGCAAACCTCGCCGAGATGGGCTTGATCGGAATTCCCGTTCCTGCTGGTTTCACCATCACTACCGAAGTCTGTAACTACTACTACGACAACGGTAAAAAATACCCTAAGACTCTCAATCAAGAGATCGAAGCAAACATCGCCAAGGTTGAAAAAGCCATGGGTAAGAAATTTGGCGACCTCGAAAATCCACTTCTTCTATCCGTTCGATCAGGCGCACGTGAGTCTATGCCAGGAATGATGGACACCATCCTGAACCTCGGTATCAACGACGAAGTTGTTGAAGCTCTCGCTAAGAAAACCGGTAATGCCAAATTCGCTTGGGATTCATACCGCCGCTTCCTCCAGATGTATGGTAGCGTAGTCATGGAAGTTGAGGCTGAAGCTGGTGAGCACCATGACCCATACGAGGTCATTCTCGACAACGCAAAAGCCAAAGCCAAAGTTAAAGACGACTCAGGGCTATCCGCCAAGCAGCTCCAAGAAGTTGTTGGCGAGTTTAAGGCACTCATCAAAAAACGTTCGGGTAAGAACTTCCCCGAAGACCCACGCGATCAGCTCATCGGAGCTGTCAACGCTGTATTCAACTCATGGAACAACGACCGCGCGATCGTTTACCGCCAAAAGTATGGTATCCCAGCCGCATGGGGAACTGCTGTTAACGTTCAGGCCATGGTCTTCGGTAACACAGGAAAGACATCCGGAACCGGTGTTGCCTTCACACGTGACCCCGCTACTGGCGAAAACGTTTTCTACGGTGAGTATCTCATCGATGCGCAGGGCGAGGATGTTGTAGCTGGGGTTCGTACACCCAAGCCAATCGCTAAGATGGCCAAGGACCTTCCTAAGTCTCACAAAGAGCTTCTGAAAATCCGTAAGCAACTTGAGAAGCATTTCCGCGATGTGCAGGACGTTGAGTTCACCATCGAAGAAGGAAAACTCTGGATGCTACAGACCCGTAACGGTAAGCGCACCGGTTTCGCCGCTGTGAATATCGCTCTCGACATGGTCAAGGAGCGTCTCATTAAGAAGGAGGAGGCTATTCTCCGTATTCCTGCTGATGACCTCAGCCATCTTCTTGCACCCATCTTTGATACTAAGGCAGAGAAGGCAGCTAAGAAAATCGGTAGCGGTCTTCCAGCTGGGCCAGGTGCTGCATCAGGAAAGATCTACTTTAGTTGGGAAGACTCGGTCAAAGCTGCTGAAAAAGGTGAGTCGGTTATTCTTGTTCGCCAGGCCACTTCTCCGGAAGACCTTCGCGGAATGATCGCTGCTGACGGAATCCTCACTACTGAAGGTGGTGCTTCCTCACACGCGGCACTCGTTGCCCGCCAGATGGGCAAAGTTTGTGTTTGTGGTGCACACGGAATGAGCATCGACTACAGCAAGAAGACTCTATCCGGCAACGGTGTTACTCTCAAAGAGGGTGACGAGCTTTCCCTTAACGGGTTCGTTGGAAGTGTCTACAAAGGTGGTATCAAGTCTTCACCTTCACAGGTGATCCAAGGACTCATTGAGAACAAAGCAGCTGCTAAGCGCTCTGACACGTATAAGAAGTTCATGGAGCTCATGAGCTGGACAGACAAGCTCCGTAAGCTCGGTGTCCGCACCAACTCTGACACACCAGAGCAGGTTGAGCAGGCGATCAAGTTCGGTGCTGAAGGTATCGGTCTTACTCGTGCTGAGCACATGTTCTTCGAAGGCAACCGCATCGACTCAGTCCGTGAGATGATCCTTGCTGACGATGATGCAGGCCGTGCTAAGGCGCTTAAGAAAATCAAGGTGTTCATGAAGAAAGACTTCATCGGCATCTTTAAGTCACTGGCTGGTCGCCCGGCTACCATCCGCTTGCTGGATCCACCACTTCACGAGTTCATCGGCACAATGGATGCTGCTCAGAAGAAGGATCTCTCCAAGAAAATTGGTATGAGCGCAGCAGCAATCACCAAGCGTATTCATGCACTTCACGAAGAGAACCCAATGCTTGGTCACCGTGGTTGTCGTCTCGGTATTAGCTACCCAGCCGTGACAGCCATGCAGGTAGAGGCGATTCTCGAAGCTGCCGCTGAAGTTCAGGCTAAGGGTATTAAGGTTCTCCCTGAGATCATGGTCCCACTCGTTGCCTACGCCCGTGAGCTTGAGCTCCAAAAGCAGGTCATCGATGAAACAGCCGCTGAAGTTCGTAAGAAGCTTGGCCTCACTAAGGCACAGCTGAAGTACACTGTCGGAACAATGATTGAGATTCCACGCGCTGCTATTACTGCTGCTGAAGTGGCTAAGCACGCTGAGTTCTTCTCATTCGGAACCAACGACCTCACGCAAACTGGCCTCGGTCTCTCACGTGATGACTCCTCAAGCTTCCTTCCTGCCTACCAGGATGCAGAAGTTCTCTCCAACAACCCATTTGCAGGCCTCGACCAAGAAGGTGTCGGGCAACTTGTTGAAATGGGTGTCAAAGGTGGTCGTAAGACAAAGAAAAACCTTAAGCTCGGCATCTGTGGTGAGCACGGTGGAGATCCAGAATCAGTGAAGTTCTTCGCCCGCGCAGGACTCAACTACGTTTCTTGTTCACCATTCCGTATCCCAGTAGCTCGTCTTGCCCTCGCACAGGCAGCTCTTGAGGCCAAAGGAATGGCCCGCGGTGAGGTAAGCTAATTGGTCTACCCCAATAACAAATCACAAGCCCCTCTGGAGAAATTCAGAGGGGCTTTTTTATGGGCGAAAAATTGGCTGGTATGCGCTCAGCTGGTCTTTAGAATTGGTCTTATGTTAAAGGGAATCTCGCCACTGTTGTCGCCAGAGTTATTAGCCGTAATGTGTCGTATGGGGCATGGAGAGGAGCTGGTTATTGCAGATGGGCATTTCCCAGGTCATCAGTTTAACGATACGGTAATTCGGGCGGACGGTTTGAGTGTGCCGGACCTGCTGGATGCTATTTTACCACTGCTTGAGCTGGATGCTTATGATCCAGCACCTGTGATCACCATGGAGGCGGTGGAGGGGGATAGTCTGGATCCCAAGGTGGAGGGTTCCTATGAGGCTGCCATTGCACGCCATAGTGAGCTTAACCCCAAGATTTCACGCCTTGAGCGTTTTGCCTTTTATGACCGAGTCGAGAAAGCTCATGCGGTGGTCGCTACTGGGGATGTGAACAAATACGCCAACATCATCCTCAAAAAAGGGGTGACTTCTGTTTAGGCGCCAAACGAGTATCTTCGATTATCGTTATTTGTGGTCTAAATTGGAGGGGCGGATGCATCAATGCCCCCCTATAAATGAGTGGTGAATATTCTGGTCACTTGCTCTCAAATGATTAGTGTCGCGAAATGTTGATGATCCCAGCAATGAGGTATTTTAACTTTATTGAACATTTGGGTGAATCACAATCTACAGACAACCATTGAATATTATGTCAGCTATTAAACCAAGTGCCGTCGTCGAGAAGAAATTTCTTCTCCCTTTTATTCTCGTAACCAGCCTCTTTGCCCTCTGGGGATTTGCTAACGATGTGACCAACCCCTTGGTCGCTGTTTTCAAAGATGTTTTCGTTATTGATAATGCCCAAAGTACTTGGGTTCAAATGGCCTTCTATGGCGGTTATGCTACGATGGCTTTGCCAGCGGCTATCTTCATTCGTAAATTTTCATACAAGTCGGGGATAATAGTGGGCTTGATTTTGTATGCTGTTGGAGCTCTTTTATCGATACCTGCAGCTTCTGGTGCTAATTTTAACCTTTTTATCATCGCGCTCTATATTCTGACTTTCGGTCTCGCATTTCTAGAGACAACCGCGAACCCCTACATTCTCTCAATGGGTTCTGCGGAGACATCCACACGTCGTTTGAACCTTGCTCAGGCGTTCAACCCTATTGGCTCACTTACCGGCATGTTCATTGCGGGCACGGTCATTCTTTCCACCATCGAGGTGGAGGATTTTAAAAATGACGTCAACGGATATTACGCAGAGTTGCAACCAACATCTGAGCAAAAACAAGAGTATGAGATTCTCCCTTTCCTCAAGGCGGAAGAGCGTGAGCGTGTTAACGACGAAAATGTCAAAACTTATGTGATGAACCTCAGTCCTGATGCTGTGAATGTAGGCTCAACTGCTCTGGTGGATTTCAAAGACGGAAAAATTACAAGTTTCCAAGGGAAAAGCCACTCTGAGCTACAGAAACACGATCTGAAGATTGTTTCCATGCCATACATGATCATTGGTTTCGTTGTTATCGGAGTCATGGTGATCTTCATTATCACCAAGATGCCGGATACCAGTCCGAAGGGTGACCTGCATGATGTGCACTTCGGCCGCACAGTCGGGCGGCTATTGGGTAACTCTCGCTATGTTGGCGGAGTGGTTGCACAGACATTCTATGTCGGTGCTCAGATCATGTGTTGGACCTTTATCATCCAGTATGCGGAAAACGAGTTGGGCATCGATAAGGCGACAGCCCAGAACCATAATATCATGGCAATGGTGATTTTCCTCTGTAGTCGTTTCATCTGCACCTTCTTCTTGAAGTATGTTTCACCCGGTCGACTGCTCTTTGTTCTCAGTGTTGCGGGTATTGCCTGCACTCTCGGTGCGATTCACCTGCAGGGAATGCAAGGTCTTTACTCACTCATTGCTGTCTCTGCATGCATGTCTCTTATGTTCCCCACCATTTATGGTCTTGCCCTTGATGGTGTTGGTGAAGATGCCAAGCTTGGATCAGCGGGGCTTATCTTTGCAATTGTTGGCGGGGCATTCATGCCGCGATTACAAGGTCAAATTCTTGATATGGATGGCTTCATGGGCGCCACTGCGACTCGTGGTTCGTTTTATCTACCAGCGATCTGCTTCGTGGTAATTGCAGGATATGGAATGCTGTGCTGGAACCGTCGTCAGGCAGCAGAATAAGCTGATAATAACAGGTAGATTCTACAACCTAATTTCAAACAAAAAAATCCCCGCCAGCGTTAAAGCTAGCGGGGATTTTTTGATAGTTACTCAGTATCGAGTCAATTAAGCACTTGCTACGTTCTTGAGCATGTCCTTTAAGGCACGTGCAGACGCCTGAAGCGCTTGCTTCTCCTTTGGCCAGAGGTCGATTTCAATGTGCTTCTCTGCACCGCCACGGCCAACAATAGTTGGAACGCTGAGGCAGACGTCCTTGAGACCGTAGCAGCCGTTTTGGAGACTGGAGACGGGCAGGAGTTGCTTCTTATCAAGTGCGATGGCGTGAACCGTTTCAGCAATCGTTGCACCGACAGCCCAGCCAGCACCACCTTTGCGGGAGATGACCTCCGCACCACTTGTTTTGGTGCGTTCAAAAATCTGGCGCTGGTAGTTTGTATCACAGCCTTTGACCCCGGTGAGAGGTAGGCCTCCAACTGTGGCTGATGACCATACTGGCAACATACTGTCACCGTGCTCACCAAGGATAAGAGCTTTGACCTGCGTAGGCGCAAGATCAAGATCGTTAGCGATTAGTGAGCGGAAACGAGCAGTGTCGAGCATGGTTCCTAAGCCGATGACTTGAGCTGGAGGCAGTCCGAGGAAGCTGACAGCCAAGTGAGTTAGAATATCTACAGGATTGGATACAACGAAGACAATAGCGTCTTGTTTCATTCCAGCTGTTTTGATGCTGTCAAGAATCTGAGAAAAGAGACCGACGTTGCGGTTGATGAGATCGAGACGAGTTTCATCAGGCTTGCGGCGAAGGCCTGCTGTGATGATGAAGATATCTGAGTCTGCTGCGCGATCGTAATCACCCGCGTAGATACGTTGGTCGTGCAGGCTGGATGCGCCGTGAAGGAGGTCAAGGGCTTCTCCGTCTGCAAGGTCTTTGTTTGCGTCAAGTATCTGGATTTCTGAGACGATGCCTGCGCACTGAAGGCAGATAGCTGCATTGGAGCCCACGCGACCACCGCCGCCTATGATTGTTGCTTTCATGATGTTTTAATTATCGTTTAGTTGTTATATTAATTTGTTTATCTGAGTCAGCCTACTTGGGGTTGCAGACGACACCGGGTCTAAATTGATCGTTGTTGCAAAGCTGGTTGTCAGGAAGGTGCTCGCGCTTATCTTGCATACCCAACGACTTACGGATCTCGATGAGATCACGCTCTTGTTCGTCGGTCATAGTAAGCATTTTGCCGTTGTTAAGCTGAGTGGCTACCCAAACTGTGCGACAGAGAGCTTCGGTGTTTTCCATGCGCCAGTAGGCTTCTTCGATGTGGTCTCCCCATGTGATCACACCGTGATTGAGCATAAGCACGGACATGTGATCGACACCGGTTTGTCCGACGATGTCAGCTACATCAGGTGTGCCTGGTGTGCGGTATGGCGCCATGCCAATTTCACCTAAGAACACGTCTGCTTCAGGGATCATGCAGAGAGGTGGACGCACACCTGCAACCGCAAATGCGGTAGCGTGTGGGGGGTGGGAGTGGCAAACGGCCTTGCACTTAGGTTGGCGTTTCATGATGGCAAGGTGAGTCATGCACTCACTCGTGCGCGGACGCCTGCCTGCGATTTGTGTGCCGTTGAGGTCAACAAGACACATGTCCTCTGGCTTCATGAATCCTTTGCAAATGAGGGTAGGGGTGCAGAGCACAAGGTTGTCGCCAACACGGATAGTCATGTTACCTCCATTACCATCGGTGTAATTGCGTTGCCACATGCGCTTGCCCAGGTCGCAAATACGTTCTTTGAGGGTATGTAGCTCTGGTGAATGAAAGAAGTCGAGGATTTCACCAGGTGTTTTAGGGTCGCTTCCTGGTGTCCATCTGAACTCGTAATCGGGTAAAGTGGGGGGCTCTAAATCTTGAGCTCGATCAGCTGCTATTTTGCTGTTGCCTGCCCCAAAGCCTGGGTTTTCAAGATCTTTGAGATAGTCTTTGGCAGACGGTGTTAAAACGGCATCTGTGGGCAGAGAATCAAGACTTTTGCCTGAAAGAACGATTTCTTCGATTTGCTTGGCTGTGTAAACTGATTTCATCTTTGCTGGCTTTTGGCTGGTAACTGGTTGCGGCTGGTTAGCCCATTTTTGCTACGATTTCGTCGGTAAGTTTTTTGACGAGTTGCTCTGCTTGAGGGTCGAGGCTTGAGCCCATATCTTGGGCAGCGGGCGCTACCTCACAGTAGGCGCCTGGTTGGAAGCTGTCGTTTTGACATAGTTCACATTCTTTCATTCCCTCACGAGGGTCTTCCATGCCAATAGACTTACGAATCTCAAAAATTTCCTGCATTTTCTCGCCAGAGATAGTTGGCAGCTTGCCGCCGTTGAGTTGGCTAGCAACCCAGATGGTCTGACATGCTGTTTCCATGTTTTCCATCTTCCAGTAAGCATCTTCTACGTCACTTCCCCACGCCATTACTCCATGGTTGGCGAGCAGAATAGCAGGGTTGTCTTTACCTATTTTGGCAACAGCTTCACAAATTTCTGGACTTCCCGGTGTGTGGTATTCAACAAGGCGAATGGCACCTGTGAAAACTTCTACCTCAGAGCAGAGACATGTGGGAGGCTCAACACGAGCGACTGCAAATGCTGTCGAGTAAGGAGGATGGCCGTGGATCACAGACTTACACTTGGGCTGTACTTTCATGATAGCCAGGTGGGTGTTGGCCTCGGAGGTGCGCTTGCGCCAACCGGCTTTCTGGTTTCCGTCTAGATCAATAAGTGCGATCTCGTCAGCTTGAACTTCTCCTTTGGAGCGAAGCGTTGGGGTGCAGAGAACTAAGTTGTCCCCAACCCGCACTGTAATGTTGCCGCCGTTGCCATCGACCATGTTGCGTTGCCACATTTTACGGGCGACGCGGATCATCTCATCCTTGAGCTTCATGATCTCAGGGGAATAGAAAAAGCGCTGAATTTGTTCAGGATTAGTTGGGTCGCCACCTGCTACCCACTCATACTCCATGCTGGGTACGATAGGCTCTGGAGGGACAGTAGGAACACCAGGAGGCAGTGGGGGAAAGCGATCCGTGCTCGAGCCTGTAGAAGCTTGGCTGCTACTGGCCTTGGCGAAGCCACTGCTTTGCTCCTTGATAGCATCCTTGGCGGATGGTGTGAGAATTGAGCCTGCAGGAATACTGTCTAGAGAGGCGCCTTGGGAGATCAGGTTAGTGATGTCTTTTGCAGTGTAAACTTTCTTCATAATGTAAAAATGGTAATTAGTTGGCAGGTGCTACGTATTTGAGGGTGTCAAAAATGGCTAGGCTGATGGCATCAATCGGTGTCGGGCCATCAAAAGGGGCAGTGGCTTCAGCACCTTCTACAAAGCCAATGATGTCTCCTTCTCCCGCACCGATGTTGTCGTAGACAATGAGAGATGACTGTGTGCTGAGCTTTGGTTGTTGTTCGATGCAGCTGTTGAGGTCCTCGGTATCAACGGGATTTATGACCAGCCAGCGTCCGCCGCGGAAGGCTTCTTCCTGGATGCTCATGGTAACTTTTCCGATGACGTGTCCGATGCGCATATGATTTAGTCGATGATGCCCTGAATGAACATGCGAATAGGAGAGTGTTGGTCGTGAACAATGTCACGAGCACCAATGCCATCAGTGCTTACAAAAACCTTCTGATGCATCCCTGCGCCAAAGAGATCGATAGCGATGAAGGGTGTTCCGGAAGGTTGTTGCTCAGCATCGAGTTGTTGGCATAGCAGCATTTTGAAACCATCAAGCGAGTGATGTTTCGCCGTGGCTACTGCGTTTCCAACAACTTGGCAGTGGAGCATTCTTCTGAGATAATTTAAAGGGTTAGATAATGCGAAGGTTTTCAACCATGACGCATCGGCGGATGCGGGTGAAAGTCTTGGGTGTGGTGATACCTTCACCCGTCGTGGTAGCGATGGAGTAACTTAGGTATCCCTCGCCGCCGAGGCCGAGACCCGCAACAGATGAACCGTTTTTGACAAAGATCGTGGTGTCCATTTCCTTAGCCATGTGAGTCATGTGATCAACATTAGTTGAGTGGATGACTGCCGAGTGGCGGTAACCATGCTCAGCATCCTTGGCGAGTGCCACGGCTGTTTCAAAGTCTGATACGCGAACGATGGGCAGCATGGGCATCATTTGCTCTTTCTGCACGAAAGGGTGGTCTGCGTCAGTTTCACCAAAGACAAGGTCTGTCTTGGCAGGGGAGCTGATGCCGGCATGACCTGCTAGGATTGCAGCATCGACGCCAATGAGGTCGCGATTGAGAGCTGCCTGAGCGCATCCCCCAGCACCTGTTGAGATATCGAATGCGATATTGGTGAGGCTGTCTACCTGGTTAGCATTGAGGCGGGTTGCTCCAGCTCGCTCCATGGCTTGCATGAATGGCTCGAAGACTGAATCAACGACAAAGACAGATTTTTCACCAATGCAGAGGAGGTTGTTGTCAAAGGCGGCACCAGCGATGATGTTGATGGCGGCTTTGTCGAGATTGGCAGATTCATCGACCACGACGACAGGATTGCCTGGACCAGCACACACTGAGCGTTTGCCAGATTTCATGGCTGCGTCTACTACTGCGGGGCCTCCGGTGATAGCCATCAGAGTGATGTTTTCATTCTTGCAGATCTTTTCGAAGGTTTCGATGGTAGGCTCTTCGATCGTGCAAATGAGATTGTCGATACCCAGCTCTCTTTCGATGGCTTGGTTGTAAGCACGAGTTGCCATCACAGCACTTTTTGCTCCACCTGGGTGTGGGTTGAAAACAATAGCGTTTCCGGCAGCTACCATGCTGATGACATTGCCTGTGAGTGTCGGCACGGAGTGTGTTACGGGGAGGATAGCGCCAATGACTCCGAAGGGAGCGAATTCTTCGAGCGTGATCCCGTTGTCTCCACTCATTGCGTTAGGTGTGAGCCATTCGACACCGGGGACATGCCCTACGATTTGGAGCTTTTCAATTTTATGATCGAGGCGACCAATCTTGGTTTCATCGAGCTCAAATTTACCCCATGGCTCTGCGTTAGCCATGCAGGTTTCTTTGACGATTTCAATGACGCGCTTGCGACCTTCAATTCCCAAATCCTTGAGTTGAAGGAAAGCATTGTGGGCAGCTTCAGAGGCTTGGCAGACATGAGCGAAGACACCATGCTTGCCACCGATTCCTGGTGCTTTGCAGCATTCATCCGCAGATGAGGCTGAAGCTTGTGGTGCTGGTGCCGATGTGGCAGGTGCGCTGGCTGCTGTTGCAGCAGGATTGCCTAATTGTTGAATGACGTTTTCAACAACGCTGCGTAGGGTGTCTTGATCAATGGTGTTCACTGCTTGGTCGATTGAAGTTAGTGTTAGTTACTCTTGTATACTTTGTTTCCGAGGACATCTACGCTGTCGATGATGGCAATGACAGCGGCGTCTATGGGCAGAGGCTTAAGGCCGGCAGCTTGGCGTGCAGAGCTGCCTTGACAAAACATCACCAGGTCACCTTCACCAGCACCCACATTATCAACGGCTACGATGGTGTTCACTCCGTTGCGAAAAGCAGCGGGGTTACTTTCATCTACAAGCTTGGGACGAAGCAAAAATAGCTTTTTGCCCTTCATGCTGTCGTCTTTTTTGGTTGCGACGACTTGGCCGATAACTTCTGCGAGAAACATGGTTTAGTCTAGGTGATGGAGGATTAGGTGATGGGAACGAGGATGTGGTGCCAGTGTCTGCTAGGAGACTGGTTTGTTGGCCGATGTTGACCAACAGCCAGTTTACTTTTTAGCAGCGCGCTTAGGCAACACACCTGCAGTAGAAGCGTCAGGACGTGCAATGACGTGTGCGCTGAGAACTTCACCGATCTGCTCTGCTGCGGATGCACCAGCGTCGATAGCTGCTTTGACTGCTGCGACGTCACCTTCGACGACGACATTGCACATAGCGCTGCCGATTTGGCGCATTGGTCCAGCAAGTGTGACGTTTGCTGCTTTGAGCATTGCGTCAGTGCCGTTAACAAGGCCTGCGAGGCCGCGGGTTTCGAGTATTCCTATTGCTTGTTTAGCCATGGTATTATTTGGTTTAGTTGTTAGTTTGGTTGGTTAGTTTGTAGAAAGGATTAGCTGATTTTGCGGTAGACTTCGCGAGCAAGAACGAGTTCTTCGTTTGCTGGAATGACCGCTATTTTGACTTTAGATTTGTCCGAGCTGATGATGGCTTCACTTGCCATGCACGCAGCATTTTTGTCTTCGTCGATAACAACGCCGAAATTTTCTAGGCCTGCGCAAATTGCTGTGCGGAGCCATGGATTGTTTTCGCCAATGCCGGCGGTGAAAACGATGGTGTCGAGTCCACCTAGCTTAAAGAGGAAGCTAGAAGCCCAGTGACGAGCTGAATCGACAAGCATGTCGAGCGCAAGTTGAGCATCGTTGTTGCCGCTGTCTGCAGCTTCGCATATGTCACGTAGATCATTGCTCACACCTGACACGCCTTGCAGGCCTGATTCTTTAGTGAGCTGGCGTTCGGCTTCTTCTATGGTGATGCCCAGAGCTTTAGTTGCATAAGGTAAGGCGCCCGAGTCGAGGTCGCCCACGCGGTTGTTTTGGGGGAGTCCACTTTGTGGTGAAAATCCCATGCTAGTGCCGATGGCAACGCCGTTGCGGATGCCTGTTACCGAGCTGCTGCCGCCAAGGTGGAAAGAAACCACACGAAGTGGTTCTCCTGAGATTTCTTGAGGGCCGTTGACGTATAGGCCACGGACTGATTCAGCAACATCATTACGCCCCATGAGCTCTGCTGAGCGTTCGGCTACGAATTTGTGGCTGGCTCCGTGGAAACCATAACGTCGAATGCCTATGTCATGCCATTTTTTGGGGACAGCGTAGCGGGAGGCTGCTTGAGGCACCCACTGGTAGAAGGCTGTCTCAAAAAGGGCGACCAGGCGTGCGCTGGGCAGAATTTGGCGGAATTGGCGGATGCCCTCAGCATATGGAGGATTATGCGCCGGGGCTACCTCACGGAAGCCCTCGAGCGCAGCGATGACCGTATCATCAGCATCAACACAACCGCTCAGATCTTTGCCGAGCACGGTTTTAAAACCAACGGCATCAATGTCGTTGATTGATTCTAAGTTGCCTTGATCGATGAGATCGGCCAGGGCTTGATTGATGACCTCCTCATGATTGGTCACACGCTCAAAGCCGCCAGAAGCGATTACTACACCATTCGTACCGTCCATCTGATAGAGGCGGTATTTGAATGAGGTTGAACCTAGGTTGGCAATGAGGATGTGCATGCTCAATAGAGGTGGTGTGTATTCAATCAGGATTTACTTAATCCAGGGGCCCATCTGACCGAGGTCTTCGTGTGGGCGTGGGATGACGAGGACAGAGTTTACTTCACCGACCTGTGCGGCAGCTTCTGCGCCAGCATCAACGCCAGCTTTAACAGCGGCGACGTCACCAGTGAAGAATCCACAGACGAGACCAGATCCGATCTTGTCCCATCCAGTCATTGTAACGTCAGCTGCCTTGATGGCTGCGTCTGATGCTTCAATGAGTGAAGTGAGTCCTTTTGCTTCAATTATTCCGAGTGCTTGTTTAGCCATGATAATATTTTGTTAGTAGTTGTTCTGAAAAATGGATTGTCAGATTAGAGATCAAATTGCTTGAGGAGTTCGGGGGCTGGACGCGCGATGACGTGTGCGCTAACGAGCTCGCCTACACGGCCTGCTGCATCTGCTCCTGCGTCAACTGCTGCTTTTACGCTGCCGACGTCTCCTTGGATGAGGATAGTAAGAAATCCTGCTCCGATTTGTACTTGCTTGGTGATGTCAACGGTGGCTGCTTTTGCCATCGCATCAGCTGCTTCTACGCTGCCGACATAGCCTTTGGTTTCAATCATTCCGAGTGCTTTGCTCATGGTATTGTTGGTTGTGTTTTTGGTTGTGGGTTAGTGGTATTGTGCGGGTCTTATTATTTGATAAGCTCGCAGAAAGTGTCAGGTTTGAGTCCGCATGCATTGCCTTCATCGGTATCGATGTGGGCTTCCAAGTTGAAGCTCTCATCGACACGCACAACAATGTTGTCGAAGGTTACAGAGCACGGGCTGTGGACTTTCATTTTCATGGTGTCGAGGTGCTTGACTCCATAGAAGTCAGCATCGTTAGGGTGCATGTGCACATGTGGTTGGGCGCGGATAACGCCCTCGTCCATTTTGAAATATCCGTTAGGTCCCATGAGCATGCAGCCGGGTGTTCCAGCTACATCACCAGACATGCGTATGGGAATGTCAAAGCCAAGGGAGATAGCATCAGTGTATGCCAATTCAACCTGGTTGAGGTCACGACAGGGACCGAGAATGCGAAGATTAGAGATGACGCGGCTGCGTGGTCCGATCAAGGTAACCGACTCTTTTGCGGCATATGCACCCTCTTGGTAGAGATATTTATTGGGGGTAAGTTCGTAGCCTGGACCAAAGAGAGCTTCCACCGCTTCTGGTGTAAGGTGGCAGTGGCGAGCACTTATGTTGACTACAAAACCTTTAGGAGCTTTAGCTTTATCAGGCAAGTTGATACCCATTTCTTGGTAAACCTGCTCCCGAACCATGTGTTCGATGACTGCTCTTGGGACGTTGTTTTGTTGAGGAGACGACATAAATTTTTGTGGCTGACGGTAGCTTTTTTGCATGATAGTGTTGACAGGTCAATAAAAAACACAGAAAAAACAAAGGAAACAAAGCAAAACAAAGGAAAACACCAACGATCAAGGACTTAAGCCCTCATTCTAAAATAATTACATATGTTAGCTGCAGAAAGACACCACAAAATACTAGAGGCCCTGAAGGACCGTGGCTCGCTGCGCACCAAGGATGTTGCATCTGAGTTGGATGTCACTGATGAAACCATACGCAAGGATTTTGAGTTGCTTGAGCACCAAGGCTTGTTGGTGAGGTCACATGGGGGTGCCATTCCCTCCAAGCGTGTTATTCGTGAGCTTTCACTGACAGAGAGGCAGCTAATCAATCGCGAATCTAAAAGTGCAATCGCCAAGGCCGCGGCCAAGAGGATCCAGCCAGGGGAGACTGTCTTCATTGATGCTAGCTCAACGGCACTCACTATAACGCAGTATTTACCAAGCTTTCACCACACTGTGATCACCAATGCACACGATGTGGTCGGCGCCCTTGCGGATGTTGAAAACATCGACTTAATATGCACGGGTGGTTTATTGGAGCGTCGCTCACGATCTATGATCGGGCTGGTAGCGGAGCGCACGCTGCATCGATATAATATACATCGCATGTTTTTTTCTGGCAGTGGTTTAGATCTTGAAAGGGGAGTGAGTGAGAGTAATTCCCGGCAGGCAGCCTTCAAAGAACACGTCATTGCTGCTGCTGAAGATGTTTGTCTTCTCGCAGATGAGTCAAAGATCGGCGCCCGATCAGCCTTCTTTTTCGCGCAATGCGCTCAGCTCAGTAGTTTGGTAACTACGAAGAACGCAGACCCCAATATTCTCGAATCATTGAGGAATATGGGCACAGAAATTATACAAGCTTGACTTTAAACCCAAAAAAACCAAGAAAAACACAGCTAAAACAAAATTATGCAAGTATACATCTCAATTGACCTAGGAGCAGGATCAGGACGTCTGGTGGCAGGTGTTTATGAAGAAGGCACGCTAAGTTTGGAGGAGGTTCATCGTTTTGAGAACAATAGTGTCGAAATAATGGAAGGCTGTTACTGGAATACCATCAGTCTTTTTGAATCTATTCTTGAGGGCCTTCATAAGGCGGGTGAAAAATACGGAGATGCGATTGTATCGATTGGTGCTGATACGTGGGGTTGCGATTATGCCTTGTTGGACGAACAGGGCAACATGCTTGGGGGTCACAGGCAATACAGGGATCCTCGCATCGAAGGAATGCAGGAAGAAATGGAATCACGGATGTCCATGGAGGATGTGTTCGCTCGCACCGGCGTCCAGCCCGCATTCTACAACTCTAGTTTGCACCTCCTGGCGGAAGTAGTGAAAAAGAACCCGTGTTTTCAACTAGCGGATCGTCTGCTTTTTACTCCCGACCTGCTCGCATACTGGCTCTGTGGCGTGCAATCCAACGAACGCACAGTGACCAGTACAAGCCAGCTCTATGATCCGATTGGACGCGATTGGGCGTGGGAAGTGATCGATGCCCTTAAACTGCCGCGCAAGATGTTTGGCAACATTGTATCCTCTGGAACGGTCTTAGGCCCGTTGACTGATGCAGTTGCAGATAAGGCCGGCGTGAAGCATGCAGTGCAAGTGGTGGCCTCGGCTGGGCACGATACTGCCTCTGCTGTTGCCGGTTTGCCGATGGAGCGAGGTGGCTTATGGCTTTCTTCAGGAACTTGGTCGATTTTGGGTGTTGAGTCCGAAAAACCAGTAACATCACCTGAGGCATACAAAGCTAAATTGTCGAATGAGGGGGGGGTGAATAAAACCACTCGCTTGCTACACAATGTCTCAGGGCTGTGGATCATTCAGGAATGTCGCCGCTATTGGGCTGATCGTGGTGAAGAGATGAGCTATGCTGAGCTTGCTCGCCTAGCTGAAGAGGCACAGCCGCATACCTCTTACATCGACCCTAATGCTCCTGTATTTGCAACTCCTGGTGACATGCCTGAGAAAATTGCAGCATTTTGTGAGAAGACTGGGCAAGCTGTCCCACAAACCAAAGGGCAGTTGCTTCGAGTCGCAACCGAGAGCCTTGCCCTCAAGTATCGCCAAGTAGTTGAGTCCTTGCAGTCTGTTACTGGTCGTTCATTTAACCAGCTCAATGCAGGTGGTGGAGGTATTCAAAACGCCTTGCTAGCTCAGGCAACAGCTGATGCATTGGGGATTCCCGTCGTCGCAGGACCCGTCGAGGCAACATCGTGTGGAAATATTATTACTCAAATGGTTGCAACTGGAGATTTGGCAGATATCACTGCTGGCCGCTCGCTTGTTGCAAAATCAATGAAAACAATTACATACAAGCCTCAGGCCAGTGCTGACTGGCAAGAGCCTTACCAAAAGTTCCTCAAGATCATTGCATAGCAAATCACAAATATTACTCGCAACATAGATAATAAATCACCGATATGAAAACCGTATTTAATAAAGATAATATGCCTAAAATAGGTATCCGCCCGACCATTGATGGCCGACTCGGAGGCGTCCGTGAGTCATTGGAAGATCAAACTATGAATCAGGCCAAGGCGACTGCAGCCTTCATTGCTGAAAATCTATGTTATCCCGACGGCTCGGCTGTGGAATGCGTGATTGCGGACAGCTGTATTGGCGGAGTGGCTGAGGCGGCTGCATGTGCAGATAAGTTTAGAAAAGAAAACGTAGGGGTTTCGCTAACCGTGACACCATGTTGGTGCTATGGATCGGAAACGATGGATATGGATCCTCACACCCCGAAGGCAGTTTGGGGTTTCAACGGCACTGAGCGTCCGGGGGCGGTTTACCTTGCTGCGGCACTCGCAGGGCACACTCAGAAAGGGCTGCCAGCATTTGGTATTTATGGCCGTGATGTGATGGAGTCCAGTGACACCAGTATTCCTGATGATGTGGCTCACAAAATTCTCTCCTTTTGCCGTGCTGGTATTTCGGTGGCACTGATGCGTGGCAAATCTTATTTGTCGCTTGGTGGCACATCAATGGGCATCGCTGGCTCTGTGGTCGATCCTGATTTTTTCCAAGAATATCTGGGTATCCGTGTTGAAGCTGTCGATATGACTGAGTTGGCTCGCAGGTTTGAAAGAGGTATTTACGATCAAGAAGAATACGACAAGGCTTTTGCTTGGGTTAAGAAAAACTGCCCTGAGGGTAAAGATTACAACTCCGCTGAGACGCAACGTCCACGCGAACAGCTTGACCAAGAGTGGGAAACGTCGATTAAAATGGCGCTCATCGCCCGTGATTTGATGGTTGGCAACGACAGACTTGCCGAGCTCGGCTATGGTGAAGAAGCACTGGGTCGAAATGCAATTTGTGGTGGATTCCAAGGACAGCGCCAATGGACGGACCATTATCCCAATGGCGACTTCATGGAAGCGATTCTGACCACCTCATTTGACTGGAATGGCAAGCGTGCTCCTTATCAATTTGCCACAGAAAACGATGCGCTCAATGCTGTGACAATGCTCTTTGGAAACTTGCTTACCAACACCGCGCAGATTTTTGCTGACTTGCGCACCTACTGGTCGCCAGACGCTGTGAAGCGTGTTTCTGGGCATGATCTTGACGGAGCAGCGGCGAATGGCTTGCTTCACCTCATCAACTCAGGGCCAGCGGCTCTCGATGGCACCGGGGAGATGACCAAAGACGGTAAGCCTGCTATGAAGCCACACTGGGAAATCACTGATGAGGAGGTTCAAGCTTGCTTGGATGCCACGAGCTGGCACCCCTCAATTACCGAATACTTCCCAGGTGGTGGTATGAGCACACGCTACAAGACCAAGGGTGGTATGCCAGCAACGATCGCTCGTCTCAATCTTGTCAAAGGCCTTGGGCCAGCATTGCAGATCGCTGAAGGTGTTACTGTTGAGCTTCCTGAGGATGTTCACAACGTGCTTGATGATCGCACTAACCCAAGCTGGCCGACCACATGGTTCTGCCCAACTCTGACAGGCAAAGGTGCTTTCCGTGATACTTACAGTGTGATGAACAACTGGGGGGCAAATCACTGTGTGATGAGCTACGGCCTTATCGGTGCTGATTTAATCACCTTGGCTTCCATGTTGCGCATTCCGGTGTATATGCACAACGTAAGTGAGGAGCGTGTGTTCCGCCCTTCTTCCTGGAACGCTCACGGCACTGATGGTCTCGAAGGTGCTGATTTCCGTGCTTGCGAAAATTACGGACCACTTTATCAGTAAGCTGACATCTGTCACAAATCGTAACGCAACATTGCTTATTCTTTTCCTAAAACAAAATTATGTCATTTAATTCCAACTATCCTTCCATTGAAGCGTTAAAAGCTCGCGCCAAACAGCGCATGCCAGGTTTTGCTTACGACTACCTCGATGGTGGTTGTT
>CBFHKM010000024.1:0-21277 GCA_965656385.1 Oceaniferula sp. | reverse complement strand
TGCCAATGCGCGCATTCGATTTGAGAATGGTTGTGTTGCCAATGTGACCTCTAGCCGAATTAGCCCTGAGCGGATGCGTAAAATCAGGGTGTTTCAGGGGGATTGTTATTTGTCTCTCGATTACCAAGACCAGAGTGCTGAAATGTATCGTATGGGTGGTGCTGGTATCGAAAAGGTGGAGGTGAATGTGGAAAAAGATGAGCCTCTTAAACGTGAGCTGGCAGCTTTTGTCGAATGTGCTCGTGTAGGGTCAACGCCGGCTGTCTCTGGCCAGCAAGGAGCGGCGGCGCTCGATTTAGCTCTTGAGATTACCAATTTGATCAACAAGTAAAAATCGTTCAGCGTCCGAAATGAGCCTCTTTTTGATTTCTTGACCTGACTCATTAGTCTCTACATTATTACTTTGTGGACAGAATCGAAATACCACAAAAATCAATTTACCGTATATCGTTGTACGGCCGTTGTTTAGAGCGCCTGCATGAAAATGGTCGAGAAATGGTCAGTTCGGCGGCATTAGCTACCGCAGCTGGAGTAAATCCATCCCAATTGAGGCGTGATTTAGCCTATTTTGGCACGTTTGGCACCCGTGGTCGGGGGTATCCCGTGGAGGCGCTTCGTCAAGCGATTCATGATGGTCTGGGGCGTGCAAAATTCCAACCGGTGATCATGGTCGGTGCTGGAAATCTTGGACGAGCCCTTCTGAGGTATGATGGATTTAAGAAAGAAGGTTACGAAATACTGGCTGCATTCGACTCTGAAGCGGAAAGCCTGAGAGACAGAGATATACCGGTCCCATTACATTCCACAGATGGGATGGAAGATTTTATTAGAGAAAACAAAGTGCAGATGGCTGTGCTCTGCGTGCCAGCTAATTATGCCCAGCAAGTGGCAAACAATCTCATTCAGGCTGGTATACAAGGGATTCTGAATTTCTCACCAGTGGTTCTTGAGGTGCCCACTGAGGTGACTGTGAATAATGTAGATTTGGCTCTTGAGCTGGAAAACCTAAATTATTTTATCCGTCGAAAGTAAAATAATGGAATCTCAGGATATGGAGTCAGGTTGTGTGACTTGGCCTAAGCTACTTCGTATGGCTTTTTTCTTTTCATCTTAGTCAAAGAGCGTATCCATTCGTCAACTGTCTCACACAAACAACTGAGATTTTTAATAAGTCATGGCCAAGAAAATAAGGATACCTCTCAAGAGCTCAGCAGACATCAAAAAGATGCGCGTAGCCTGTGAAACGGCGAGTGAAATTCTCCAGCTATGTGCCAAGGCTGTGCAGCCGGGTAAGACAACGGGCGAAATTGATGCTTACGCAGCGGAGTTGATGCAAGAGCGTGAGTGCAAAAGCGCCTTCCTTGGCTATCGTGGATTTCCAGGCCAAATTTGTATTTCTCGCAATGAAGAGGTGGTGCATGGGATTGGTTCCGATACGGTCATTACTGAGGGCGATATTTTGAAAATCGACGTTGGCATTACAAAAGGTGGCTGGATTGGTGATAATGCAACGACGGTGGCGGCAGGCGAGATCGACCTCGAGACCAAACGCCTAATGTGTGCGACTGAGCAGTCTCTCTACGATGCCATTGATCAGGCTCGAGCGGGCAATTTGCTCGCTGACGTATGTGGGGCTGTCGAAGCTCATGTTCAACCCTATGGGTTTACCGTGGTTCGTGAATTCGTTGGCCACGGTGTAGGTCGTGATTTGCACGAGGAACCACAGGTGCCTAATTATCGCCCATCCGGTAGATCCCCCAAACTACGTCCGGGCATGGTTTTGGCAATTGAACCGATGGTCAATGCCGGCGTGGCTGGGGTTACTATCCTGAGTGATGGCTGGACGGTTATCACCAATGATCGCAAAAACTCATCTCACTTTGAGCACACGGTTTTAGTGACTAATGGCAAGCCCGATATTTTGACTGCGCGTCCCCGCGAAGCTACCGCGGAGTTATTGGGAATTAAGATGGAGGGGTAATGGCAAAGTTACTCATTGCTGGTTACGGGTTTTTAGGGCGTGCGCTGGAGCGCAAGTTTGAAGAAGCTGGCTGGCAGGTAACTAAGCTCAATCGCAGTGGTGACGAAGGTGCGATTGCGTGTGATGTATCTTCTGCCGAGGAGTTGGCGTCTTTGCCTGAGGGTTATGATCTAGTCATTCACTGCGCAGCTTCCGGTGGGGGTGGCGAGCCGGCATACCGCAAGGTGTATTTGCAAGGTGCTCGATGTTTAATCGAGCGATACCCAGAAACTAGGCTGATATTCACCTCAAGTACTTCAGTGTATCCACAAGAAGATCATTCTTTGGTTACTGAGCTGAGTGCCGCGAACCCCTCTAGTTCAGGGGCACAGGTGCTTCGAGAAACTGAGCAAAATGTGATCAATGCAGGCGGTTTAGTGGCTCGCTTATCGGGTCTCTATGGTCCCAACAGATGCCATGTTTTGAAAAATTTATTGTCTGGTGATGCTCGAATAGATGGTGCTGGGGAGCGGATTATGAATTACGTGCACCGCGATGATGTTGCAAATGCAATGCTGATGCTGGCTGAATTGGATGTTTTTCCGAGTGGGGAGATCTACAATATAACGGCAGAGCCAGTGAGTCAGCGCGATTGTTATGCAATGCTCGCGGAGCATTTTGCTGTGCCGATGCCTGCGCAGCAGCATCAAGAAGTGAAGCGTAAGCGTGGTAATAGCAGTAAGAGAGTGTCAAATACCAAGCTCAAGAGCTTGGGTTGGCAGCCAGAGTATGACGATTTTTTGTCGCTCTCTCTCGCGTGCCAAAGGTGTCAGTAGTTTAGTTGTAAACAGGCTTGTTGTGCCTGTGAAAGTAACCATCACTGAGCATCATTGATGCAGGGTAGTTTGGCAATGGGCTAGCATCTGGGGGGCGAGGAACGTTTCTGCCGATGGTCGCATCTTCAGGCTGAGTGTAGGAGATGTAAACAGGGGTGCCGTTTTTAACGAGTTGGAAGAATTTTGGGGATAGGTTTTCGTGCATGCGGATACAACCAAGAGTGCAGGGGCTGTTTTTCATCCAGCCGGTGTGAAATCCATAGTTAGCTTTGAACTCACACCAATAGGGCATGGGGGTGCCTTTGAAGCTCCATCCTGATGGCTTAGTGCGAAGATAGCAGCCTCGAACTTGGTTGCCTCGATATGCGAAGCCATGGCTGTTGGCACGGTGTTTGTGGTCCTTTTTGAAAATCCGAAAATGGCCTTTGGGAGTTGGTGTCGATGATGTTCCTACGGAGACAGGCATGACAAGGAGGGGCTTTGAGCCCTCCATCACATAGACCATTTGGTTATTGGTTGATACCTTTACTCTGACTTTGGATCTATCCTTCGGCAAAGATGCGGGTAGGTCGTATGACTGATAGCCTGATAGACCCTGACTACTGAGGGAGGAGCTGGTGCCGCAGGAGCTGAGGCTAACGCAGAAAATACCAGTAGCGAGGATGCCGATGAGAGAAATACATTTCATAGTAATAATGACCATGCCCCTCATCGATGATTCCTACAAGTAGGAAAAGTGGGGTGCAGCTGAAGAATAGCGTGAGATATTAGCTTGAAGCTTGCAATTACGCTCAAAAAACTGCATCAAGCTGCGTCATGAAGACCGAAAGCATCCATAAATACCGTGCCTTTCCAGCGGTGGACCTGCCTGACAGAGAATGGCCTGATCGCAGCATCACAAGCGCCCCTGTATGGGCGAGCGTAGACTTGCGAGACGGCAACCAAGCTTTGCCTGTGCCCATGTCTATTGAGGAGAAGCTCGAGTTTTTTCAGCTCTTGTGTCGCATCGGTTTTAAGCAAATCGAAATTGGTTTTCCATCAGCCGCTGACACTGAATTTAATTTTTGCAGGCATCTCATAGATAACGACTTAATTCCCGAGGATGTCACTATTCAGCTCTTGGTGCAGACACGTGAACATCTTATTCGTAGGTCTTTCGAAGCGATTAAAGGCGCTAAGCAGGTCATCGTGCACATTTATAATTCTACCTCGCCATTGCAGCGGCGAGTCACCTTTGGCAATGCCAGCCGTGAGGATATCAAGCAGCTGGCTGTCGATGGGGCTAAGCTTGTTAAAGAATTAGCACCAACCATTCCAGAGACCGAAGTATTACTGCAATATTCTCCAGAATCATTTTCAGACACTGAGCTCGATTTTGCCCTCGAGTGTTGCAATGCTGTGATCGATATATGGCAGCCAAGCCCGGAGAAGAAGATGATCATTAATCTTCCTGATACTGTGCAGTGGGCTACACCTAACGTTCATGCAGATATGATTGAGTGGATGAGTCGCAATCTTAATCGCAGAGATTCGCTGCTTGTGTCTTTGCACACTCACAATGACCGAGGTACGGGCACTGCTGCCACTGAGCTTGGATTGATGGCTGGAGCGGATCGTGTCGAAGGTACGCTCTTTGGCAACGGTGAGCGCACTGGCAACCTCGATATTGCCAATGTGGCACTCAATATGAATAGCCATGGTATACAGACAGGGCTTGATTTTTCTGATTTGTCCGCCATCCGTGCCGTCTACGAACGAGTCACTCGCATGACTGTGCCTGAGCGATATCCGTATGCTGGAGAGCTTGTCTTTACCGCATTTTCTGGGTCGCACCAGGATGCTATCAAGAAGGGCTTAGATTTACGTGAGAAGGATCTGAAAGATGACCCAAAAACGTCATGGGCAGTTCCATACCTGACAATTGACCCGCAAGATATTGGGCGTTCTTACGAGGCAATCATTCGAATCAATTCTCAATCGGGAAAAGGGGGGGTTGCTTATGTGCTGGATCGTGAGCACGGCTTTGATTTACCAAAAACGATGCATCCAACGGTGGGCATGCTTGTCTATGCTTTGGCTGACGAGCTCGGGAGAGAGCTCAGACCAGATGAAATTCGGGATGTGTTTTTCGAGAAGTTTGTTAATCTGTCTGAGCCTATGTCTCTTTGTGATTACGAACTTGATCATCATGCAGGTAAGAAGGGTGAAGTGGCATGTCATGCTGATCTCCTATTAGAGGGCAAGTCACAAAAAATTAGCGGTTTGGGCAATGGCCCGATCAACGCTTTTGTTCAGGCACTGGAGCAAGTGGGGCTTAAAAACTTCACTCTTACCGATTACAGGTCACACGCTGTAAGTGGAGGCTCTGATGCCGATTCAGCAGCATATGTGCAGTTGCAAAGTAAGGATGATCAGAACTTGGTTTGGGGCTGTGGTGTCGACCCTTCGATTGAAATGGCGGGCCTTAAGGCACTTGTCTCCGCGGTTAATCTGCTAGGGATAGCTAATCATTGAGCTCATTCATAAATTTATGTTACGTTTTACACTATTCGGAATTCCGATCGTCGTTGAACCTTGGTTTTGGTTGACTATGGCTTTTCTTGGTGGCGGTCTTAATGCCTTGCAGAGAAATTATCCTGGAGACTATCTAGGTGTAATTTTGTTCATGATGGCAGGTTTTATTTCTGTTCTTGTCCATGAGCTTGGGCACGCATTGACCGGTTGGAAGCGAGGTGGCGGGCAAGTATGGATTAGGCTGTGGGCACTGGGAGGACTTGCCTACCAACAGGGGGGAAGGTTGAACCGAAAAAATAGATGCTTTATGATATTGGCTGGTCCAGGAGCTGGTCTGATACTCGCGATGGTGAGTATCGCATCTTTGTTTGTTATTTTCCCTGCGCCCGAAGCGATGCTTAGATTGCAATATTATATCAAATACACGAATATCTTTCATCAAGAGATGCTGGGGGTTTTCCCTGACAATCGTCCCATCTATGGATTACTTAATGCGTTAATCTGGGTCAATGTATGGTGGTCTCTACTTAATTTGATACCTATTTACCCGCTGGATGGTGGCCAGTTTATGGAGCAGGTCATCAAGTCACGAAAAAAAATGCACTTGATAGGAATCATCGCAGGTGCCTGTTGTATGCTATTTTTGCTCTCTAGAGATTCATTCTTTGGGTTGCTGATTTTTGGGTTTTTGACTTATCAAAACTTTCAATCTTACAAACAGTCAAATGACTAGGTTTGTGAAGCCTGAGAGCTGATGATATTTCTTGGAAAATAATTTGTGTCAATTACTCTCAAGGTATGGACACATTTATGCTTATCGTATCTGAGCCTTTCACATGGGGGCTTGTGGTTGGGCTGTTTCTTTTGGGCATGGTATGGCGCCTGATGCGTAAGGATATCGTTACGTTGCGTGGCGAAAAGAAGCGCCTTCAGCAGGAAAGCAAAGAGCTGCAGGGCCACCTCAATACGCAGCTTAAAATAAATGCGAAGGGAAACGATCAGCTTGAGGTCGATCTCAAGGAGTTGCGTGAGCAGAATGAAAATTTAAGATCCAACTTGAATGTGGCTAAGCAGAAGCCGGGAAGAGCTGAGCTTCGTCACCTTCATTTGATGGAAAATGCCGTGAGTGTGATGCGCGAGCAAGCGCCTGGATTTGCCCCGGCTTGGGAAAAGGCGATGCGTGATGCGGAAGCCGCAGAACTCGCGGCAGAGAGTGGCTTGAAGAAGCTAATGCGAAAAGTTCTCCCCACTGGTAAATCAGCACCAGCTATTGGCACTAAAGACGCAGTCGATGGCGACGCTCAAACCAAGGATGTAGAGTAAATACAGCCACGTTGCACCCGATGGCTATCTTGACTCTTGTCTCTTCGAGTCGATTATGCTTTTCTGCGCCCGTCTTGTCGACATTGCTATCATGGCCGACCAGTCTATTTTTGTCGTCACTCTAATCACTAGCCCAGCTATCACTAAATATCGTTATGAAAATCGTCGTCGCATACTCCGGAGGTTTAGATACCTCAGTTCTCCTTCTCTGGCTTAAAGAGAAATATAATGCTGAAATTATCGCTTACTGTGCAGATGTGGGTCAGGGTGAGGAGCTGGACGGTCTCGAAGAGAAAGCTTTGAGCACTGGAGCAAGTAAGTGCTATATCGGCGACCTAAAGGAAGAGTTCGCCGCTGATTACATTTACCCCATGTTTCAGGCTAATGCTCTCTATGAGGGGCGCTATTTATTAGGAACATCGATTGCGCGCCCTTGTATTTCGAAGGGCATGGTTGATGTGGCGATCAAGGAGGGTGCCGATGCCATTGCTCACGGGGCAACGGGTAAAGGAAACGACCAAGTCCGATTTGAACTGTCTGTGGCTGCTCTTGCTCCTGATCTGAAGATGATTGCTCCATGGCGTGATGCTGAGTTTAGAGCTCAATTTCCAGGTCGTTCAGAGATGATCGCCTACTGCGAAGAACACGGTATCGATGTCACAGCATCGAAAAAGAAACCATACTCGATGGATCGTAATTTATTGCACATCTCATTCGAGGCAGGGGCGCTCGAAGACACTTGGTATGATGCAACTGGAGAAGCCGATCGTGATATGTATGTGCTTTCAGTTTCTCCTGAGGAGGCACCAGACGTTCCTGAGTATGTCGAGTTTCTGTTCGATAAAGGTGATATTGTGGGTCTCAAATACGACGGGATCGATCAAATCATCTCCGACCTCGGTGACTTCAAAGTTGAGGGTGAGAAAGATGGCTACACCCTGCTCAGCCCATACGGTGTGATGCGGGTGCTTAATTTCCTGGGTGGTAAGCATGGTATCGGCCGCGTTGATATTGTTGAAAACCGTTTTGTTGGGATGAAATCTCGTGGTGTTTACGAGACCCCCGGTGGGACCATCATTTTGGCGGCTCACCGAGATCTTGAGACGCTGACGGTAGATCGTGAGGCACAGTATGTGCGCGACAGTCTGATCACTAAGTATTCCCAATTGGTTTACAATGGATTCTGGTTCGCTCCAGAGCGTGATGCTATTCAGGCATTGGTCACGGAGACACAAAAGACGGTATCCGGTGAGGTAAGGCTTAAGCTCTACAAAGGGAACTGCATGCAGGCTGGTCGTCGCTCGCCATTCACACTCTATTCTGAAGATGTAGCGACGATGGAGGGTGGTGCAGAGGAGGCATACAACCAAGATGATGCAACTGGCTTCATCGCGTTGAATGCTCTCCGTCTTAAGGCGAGCGCCCGTCAGGGTGAGTAATGTTCGTATTCTCTTCTTAACCAGATCCTTATTAGTAAACTGCCATGGATGAAGCCGTTATTTACACCATTCTCGGTGAAGCTGGATTCACCAAGATGGTGGCCGCATTTTACCGAAGGATTAAGGAAGATGATTTGATCGGGCCGATGTATCCAGAGGAGGATTTGGTCGGTGCTGAAGAGCGTTTGCGCGATTTTCTGCTGTTTCGTTTTGGTAATGATCCCCGTTACCAAGAGAAGCGAGGTCACCCTCGGCTGCGAATGCGTCACGCTCCTTTTTCTATTGGTGAAGCAGAGGCAGTACGTTGGCTCGAATTAATGGATGAAGCAATGGATGAAACAAAAGTTCCCAAGTCTATCAAGCTGGAGCTTAATTCTTTCTTCACGATGGTCGCGCATAATATGCGCAATAAGTCGGAATAAAAAGAGAACTGGTAACTCATAAAGATATGAATAGTATATGGATTTTTATTGGCTTTATTGGTCTATATTTTTCTCTGCAGCTTTGGATTCTTCCTGCCTGCGGTATTCCGACATGAATGTCTGGCAGAAATTCTCCGGGTGAGAATAAAAGCAAGCCAGTTGAGGCAAGCGGTCAGTCCCAAACCTCAAAAACGCAAGATGAGATTGCGCCACCTGGCATGAAGAGCTCAATTACTGTTACTCCACCTCATATATCGAGTGAGGTCGACCAAAGTGAGTCCATCAGCAAGGATAAGCTAAACGACCTAGACCAGGCTCAATAGCACTGAACTTAATGATAGTGCCTAGATAAAGAGCACAAAAAAGGGGCATCCTTGTGAGGAGCCCCTTTTTTGTGGTTTGGATGAGACGCTTAAGGCTCAATGATGGCGTAGTCTCCATCTTTGCGCCGATAGAGGATTTGAAGCACATTACGACGTTCGTTGTTGTAGACGATGAATGGCTTATCAGATAGCTCGAGCTCCATGATGGCTTCTTCCTTGAGTAAGGTTCTGAGGCGGTATGATTCACGGTGAATAATCATCGGCTCAGGATCAGCTTCGGGCTCTTCGACCGCTGGAATATCATCTAGAATGCTCGATGCGAATATTTTCTCATCAAGGTGGCGGATAGTATCTTTCCTTCTGTTAGGTCTGTGCTTTCTGAGTAAGCGAGTCTTATGCTTGCGCATGCGACGAGCAATTTTGTCAATCGTCTCATCAATGGCGGCATACATGTCCTTGCTCTCAGATGAGGCATCTATGACGATGTGGTTAGCGCAGAAGAGAATGATTTCAGCATGATGGCGGTTTTTGTGTGCATCGAGGATAGCCTTGGCTTCGATTATTTTCGGGTAATCTAGGTGTAAGCCTTGAATTTTTTTGGTGGCGTAATCGCGCAGGGCGTCCGTGATATCCTCGTGACGTACGGTAACCGTGATTTGAGTATTAGCATTAGCTGATTGCATCTTGTTGTTTCCTTTCTTGTTTGTGTTATGTAGCTCGAGGCTACGAAATAATGATTTTTTAGAGCACAAAATCCTCGCCGAGGTAATGTTTGCGAGCGAGTGGATTGTTTGCAATGTCTTTTGCCTCACCCTCTAGAATGAGTTGCCCTTCATGAAGTAGGTAGGCGTGATCGGTAATGTGCAGAGTTTCACGGACATTGTGGTCAGTGATTAAAATAGAGAGTCCATCTTGATCGCGTAGATCACGGACGATGGTTTGAATATCTCCAACAGCAATTGGATCAACTCCACTGAAGGGCTCATCCAGCATGAGCAGTGTTGGGTCTGTGCATAATGAGCGTGCAATGGTGAGCCGGCGCTTTTCACCACCAGAAAGTGATAATGCTTCAGACTTGCGGAGCTTGGAAATATTGAAGCGTTCGAGTAGCTGATCGGCGCGATGGTGGCGTTCTTTACGGTTCAGGTCTTTCCGGGTTTCGAGAACGGCGAGGAGATTGTCTATTACACTTAGATTGCGAAAGATAGATTCTTCTTGGGGAAGGTAGCCCATGCCTAATCTAGCGCGTTTGTGCATAGGAAGCGTTGAAATATCATTGCCTGAAAAATGAACAACGCCTGTGTCCGCTGGAACGAGACCAGCAATCATGTAAAAACTGGTTGTCTTGCCGGCGCCATTTGGGCCGAGCAGACCGACAATTTCGCCCTCACGTACACTGAGGTTAACGTCATTGACGACAGTGCGGCCAGCATAAGATTTCATCAAGCCGCGCGCCTCTAAAAGGGTGGGGGAATTACGACGTGTTGCTGTATCGAGATGCAGTGTCGCATGATCTGACGGCGGAGCCGCGGTGGTGGCTTTGTCTGCCAATAAATCGTTTGAAATAGTTTCTGACATTACTTTTAGTCTAATACGATGAGATTCTTTCTAGCGAGATTTATTTTTTGGGAATAGCTTGCATGACCCATTTTCCCTGACTGGTAATGATGCTCTCGATGTCTTTGTCTCTCATGATAAGCCTAATCCATTGGCCGTCCTCTGCGGCCTGTAGGTATTCGTTGGCACTTTGTTGGAGTGTTGGGCGCCCACCTTTGAGTATCATTTCACCAGATTTTGCGTTGTAGCTCGCTGTATTGCCTGACGCAAGAAAGGCTTGGCCATCGTTGTTTTCACCCGTAATTCTCACGTTTCCTGAGGCGATGATTTCTTTGAGATTTCCTCGGCTTGAGAAGCTGTTGGATGATTGATCTGCTTGATTTTTTTGTTCAGGGTCAGTTTTTTTTGCTGACGTATCCTGCTTTTTGTTTTCAGTCTTATTGTCGAATAAGATTTTGAGCTCATCATCGCATCGTAGCTTGAAAGCTGAGTTGGACTCATTGAGTCTGATGTTTTTAAGATAAGTTAGAATGCCGTTTTCGTTATCAAAATAAATACCGCCATCACACTCTATTTTAATAGTGGCCGAGTCTTTTTCGGTATCGGTTTTCTTGTTAGTAGCCGATTTTTGTTTGGCAGCTGGAGAAGGTGTTCGATTTGGTTTTGCTGACGAGCCTTTGTTGGCCTGTTGTGCTTGATTGCTACGCTTGAGGAAAGAGCGCATTTCTTTGTCGGCAACTGCGGACTGTTCATCGCTCTGTTTGATGGCGGCCACTACATTTTTTTGGCGCTGGGAATGGCTATCACTATTGGTGGTCGACAGGCTATCAATTTGCTCAAGTTTACTATCTGACGGAGGTGCTGGTGGAGCCGCCGTGGAAAATGGCGATTGAATACTCAATAGCACAATCATGACCGCGACAGGAGATATCGATTTGGTTGTTTTAGTTAAGCGGTAGTATTGCATCAGTTATGGTCAAAAAAGAGTGTTGGTCAGCGGGAATTACTAAAGGTTATCGTTGGCTTTCTGTTACAGGTTTTGATTTGAGGTGAAAAAGCGAGGCTGCTGGGCCGATGATGAAGCCTTGCCCAGTATTGATGTCGTAGACCATACCTGCGCCTGATGTTTGAAAGTCTTCGCCGCTGATGTATATGGCTTCTTCAGCATTAAGTATTGCATCATTTTCCTTGTAGGTAGCTCTTTTAACTTTCGTGCGAGCCTGGATCTCGCCATTGTCAGCGTACAACTCGAGTGTTACGTCGCGTGCATCAACCGTGTTGCCATTGATCACCTCCATCCGGTCTGCATGAAGCAGTGATAGTGGTTTAAAGTTTTCGTCATAACGAGGAATTCTGACTTGTCTCAGAACAGTGTCGCTGTGCATTTGTCCTAACAGGGAAAGACTGGATTTCTCTTTTTTTTGCTTCGATTGTAAGCTTGAATTTGTGTCTTTGACTTTGTTGGGTCTCTTCTTCGCTTGGTTAAGCGAAGAAGCTTCTGTTTGCTTGACGTCTTTGCACGCGGTGAGTGCAAATATTGTCATGACAGTGACAAAACATAGTCTAAGGACCAAGTTGGCTGAGCTATGGTGATGACGGAAGATTTTCGTAACGGTAGAATTTGAAATGATGAGAGTTATACTTAGCCAACATCGTGGGCAGCGTGATGCACGGCAAGTAAACGAGTAAGAACAGCTTCAATCTCATTAAGCGGAATCTGGTTGGGACCATCCGAAAATGCTTTTTTAGGATTAATGTGAGTTTCCATAAACACACCATCGACACCTGTAGCAATCGCTGCCCTTGCCAATACAGGAGCAAGTTCGCCATCTCCACCTGTGGTGCCTCCATCTCCGCCTGGACGTTGCACAGAGTGGGTAGCATCAAAAATAACTTTCATGCCCATGTCGCGCATCCAGTAGAGTGAGCGCATATCAGCGACGAGATTGTTGTAACCAAAGGTGGAGCCTCGCTCGGTGATGTAGAAGTGTTCGCAGTTGAAGTGCTTCATCTTTCCTGCGATGGGCTTTACATCCCAAGGGGCTAAAAATTGTCCCTTTTTGATGTTAATAGGACGTCCCGTTTTGGCACAAGCTTCCAGTAAATCAGTCTGGCGACACAGGAATGCTGGAACCTGCAACATATCTACGGTTTCAGCTGCGATGGAAGCCTCTTCGGGGGTGTGTATATCTGTGCTAACAGGAATGCCGAGCTCCTTGCCTATTTCTCCAAGAATGCGACAGCCTTCTACGACTCCTGGGCCGCGAAAGGAATCAACGGAGGTGCGATTGGCCTTGTCATAAGAGGCTTTAAAAATGAACTGAATGCCAGTGCGCTGTGCAATCTCTTTGAGAGATCGTGCCATTTGCCATGCAAATTCCTCAGACTCGAGAGCACACGGACCAAGGATAAAAAAAGGGGCGGAGGGATCAAGGGTAAGGTTGCCGATTCGACTCATGATTAAATGTAACTAAGACGATTCAAGTTAAGCATGAACAGGGCAAATGGCACGTTAAAACTCAAGCCATGTTGTTTTTTATGTCTCTGTGGATGTTTCTTCGAGCGCCAAGGTAGCAGCCCCGATGATGCCAGCATCATTACTGAATTGAGCAGGGATAATTTCGAGCCCATTAAGAAAGGCTGGAGCCAGTTGTTTTTGGATGCTTTCTTTGAGCGGGTTAAAGAGAAGCTCTGCCGCCTTGGCTACACCTCCGCCAATGATGATGGCGGCTGGGTTGAGTAGCCAGCAAGCGTTGACTACTGTGCATGCAAGTTTTTGGGCGATGCCCTGCCATATTTCTATTGCTAGCTGATCTCCTTGAGCGGCTGCTTGTGACAGAGCTGCTGGGCTACATTCAGTAACGCTTTTATCGATATTGTGGTTAGCGTAGAATTGTCGAGCATCGGCTGCTATCTCATTGTTTCCAATGTAGTCTTCAAGTGAGCCGAGGTTTCCATATGCACCTTCTCTGCCTGCGTGGTCGATCGATGTCTGGCCCAGCTCACCGGCAACGGAGTGGGCTCCTCTTAACATATGGCCGTGAGTGATAATGCCGCCACCGACACCAGTGCCAAGTGTGATACAGACAAGGTGATCCTTGCCCATGCCAGCTCCTACTTTCCACTCGGCATAGGCCATGCAATTGGCATCATTCTCCACCGCAACGGGGAGCTTGGTGCGATCTTGTAGAATATCGCGCAAAGCAATGTTGGTCCACCCCCTGACGTTGGTCAAATTGTGAATGGTGCCAGTATTAAAATCAACAAAGCCAGGGACACCTACTCCTATGGCACTTATCTCGGGGTGGTGTGCGCGCAAATCATCGATGACATAGATGATAGCTTCGATTAGAGGTTCCGCTTCGTTGAAGTCTTCAGTGGCAATAGCAGGTGCTTGGGCAATGACTTCATGGCCTCGAACAACACCGAATTTGACGCTGGTTCCGCCAAAATCGATACCGAGGGAGAGGGGTGGTAGTGCTTGATTCATGGGTGTGAGATATTGAGATTTGCGATGATCCTCAAGCCGTCTAGTGTGAGGTCTGGAGCAAGATGATCGATTTCAGTGAGTCCGTGTGTGATCAGCGGGGCGTCGCCTCCTGTAGCTACCACAAGTGGCCTGGTGGAGAATTCCTTATGCAGATTGTGAAGGATTTCACGCACTAAGCCGCGATATCCATAAACTGCGCCTGCTAGCATAGCTTGTTCGGTTGATTTGCCGATGACTTGTTCAGGCTCCTGAAGAGTGATATGGGGGAGTAAGGCAGTGCGCTTTGCTAGTCCCTCGGTCATTGAGGCAAGACCCGGTGCAATCACCCCTCCTTGGTAGGATGATAATTGTATGTCTCCAGTTTTCTTCTCAATCTTACCGTCGTTCGTGATAGCTTGCACTCCTTTATAGTCGTTCGTGATAGCTTGCACTCCTTTATAGTCGTTCGCTGAGGCCACCACATCAAAGGTTACCGCCGTGCCAAAATCTAGCACGATACAGGGGCTGCGGTATTTTGAATGGGCTCCCACGGCATTGGCGAGCCTGTCAGCACCGATCTGTTCAGGTTTGGGGTAATTAATACCGATGGGTAAGTTGCTGAGGTGGCTGAGCTGGTGGCAGGGTTTGCTGCTGAGGTATGATGCCAGCGTGGCTGCTTTATCGGGAACAACGGAACTGATAATCGACGCATCCCAGTTGATCTCATTAAGTGCATCCGCTAACGACTGTTGAGAAATTTCAGGAGTAGGAATGATGGCACGCCAAGACTTAAGACAGTCACCATTAGCCAAGGCCAGCTTGGTGCGTGTATTTGAGTTGTCTACAATGAGAGTGCGCATGAGGTATGGGTAATGAATCAGTGCTCGCTGAGAATATAGAGTGAGTTCAAGGGATATGGAAAGTACTGGATATAGAAAAGGATAGAAAAACAAGACAGAAAAAAGCCGGAGGAGCAGTGCTCCCCCGGCTAATCGTTGTTATGATGCTTAATTAGTCGTTGTAAGCTGGTGAACCGTGCTCTGCAACATCGAGACCTTCATGTTCCTCTTTCTCGTCAACTCTCACACCGATAGTAAGCTTAATGATGGAGAAGACAATGATCGAGAAGATGAATGCGGCAGCTGCAACGGCGAGCACCCCTAAGAGCTGACCACCGATGGTAAATCCACTTTCAGTGGTGTCGAATAGAGCGCAGGCAATGATTCCCCAAACACCGCAGATGCCGTGAACTGAGATAGCACCTACTGGATCGTCGATCTTAATCTTGTCGAAGAAGAGGATAGAGAAGACTACGATGATACCTGCTACCAGACCGATCAGTAATGCACCGTTGGTTGATACGATGTCAGCGTTAGCTGTGATGCCTACAAGGCCAGCAAGGAATCCGTTGAGGGCCATGGATAGGTCAGGCTTTTTAAGAACGATCCATGAAGTCAGCATTGAACCAAGAGCGCCTGTGCAAGCGGCTAGGGTAGTTGTAGTGAATACCAGGCCGAGAGGTCCAGGGGCTGCAGAAAGAACGGAACCTCCGTTGAATCCAAACCATCCGAAGAAGAGTAAGAATACACCGATTGTGGCAAGAGGTAGGTTTGATGGCAGGATTGGCTTCATGCCGCTCTTAGTATACTTGCCCTTCCGTGGTCCGAGGATGATAACGCAAGCAAGAGCTGCGAAACCACCAAAGGCGTGAACGACAGCAGAACCAGCGAAATCCTTGAAGCCGTTGCCGCCATTGAGGCTAGCCATCCAGCCGCCGCCCCAGTGCCATGATCCGACAATTGGGTATGCGAGACCTACGAGCACTGTCGCAAAGATCATGAAACTTGGAAGCTTTACGCGCTCGGCTACAGCTCCAGAAACAATAGTGGCCGCGGTGGCGGCGAACATAGCCTGGAAAATGAAATCTCCATATCCGGTCATTGCAAGTCCTACGCCTCCGTAGCCGAAGGTATCATCGATATTGCCTTCGCCAAATGGTCCGCCAATACTAAACCAGCCGTTGAAGTCGCCTGGGTAGTGAGTGTTGAACCCAACAAGACAGTAGGTTACGATACCAATTGCAATGATGAAGCAGTTTTTGAATAGAATGTTTACCGTGTTTTTCCGTTGAGTCAGACCAGCTTCGAGAGAAGCAAATCCTAGGTGCATGAGAAAAACAAGGGCTGCAGCAATACATGTCCAAAGCATGGATGTGGTGAAAAAGTCGAAAGCGTAGGCGTAATCGCCTTGGCCTGCAACTAGGTCATCATAACCTGCTTTTGTTTCAGCATCGTCAGCTAACAAAGATCCTGTTCCTATTGCTAGGATGGATAAGGGTAATATTGATTTAGTAATCATAGGTTGTTGGTTGTTGTTTGGTAGTTTGAAAAAACAACATCAGCATGAGGCGTGCCAAGAACGAAATCAGGAGCTGTAAAGTTACAACGGATAGAGTTGGCACGTATATTGCTCATTCTATGACGCGCGCGCGAGAGGCCTTATAAAATCAACAAATATTTTTTTGATTCGGCTCACAAACAACGCAAACCAGATAAAAAACTGAAACTATACTTAATATGATGAAACTAATTAAAACCTACTGTATGCCGTTGTTCCTTTTGGCGCTAACGACCTCCCATGCCTGTGCGGCAGATGATACCCTTGATACGGGTGATACCTCGTGGATGCTAACTTCCACCGTGCTTGTGTTAATGATGTGTTTGCCTGGTCTGGCATTATTCTATGGTGGACTCGTTCGTGCGAAGAACGTTCTCAGTATATTTGTTCAGTGTTTTGCCATGGCTGGAGTAATGTCGATCTTATGGGTTGCGTTTGGATATGCCGTTGCTGCAGGTGAGGGTGGCAATGCTTATTTTGGCTGGGACAAGTCGTTTGCCTTTTTGAATCATATCCAAGAAGCAACACTTAGTGGTACCATCCCCGAAAGTGTCTGGGTAACTTTTCAGATGACTTTTATTATTATCAGCCCCGCGATTATTGTGGGTGCCTTTGCCGAGCGGATGAAGTTTTCTGCCATGTTAGTCTTTACCGTAATCTGGACGATCCTCTCCTACTTGCCGATGTGGCACATGGCATGGGGCGGTAACGGGTTATTCCACAATGCTGGCTGGTTGATGTCGGAGGGCGAGGCTGCGATTGACTTTGCTGGAGGAAACGTGGTGCATATCAACGCTGGCATCGCTGGTTTGGTGGCATGTATTTTTATCGGAAAACGTAGGGGCTATCCCGGTCCAGCGTTGGTTCCTCACAACGTGCCCTTCGTACTCGTTGGTGCCGCATTGCTTTGGGTAGGTTGGTTTGGTTTTAATGCTGGGTCTGCTGCTGGAGCAAGTGCTGGTGCTGGCATGGCGATGCTGACTACCCAGGTGGCATCGGCTGTTGCAGTCGTGGTTTGGATGGCTCTTGAGTGGATTGTTTCTAAGAAGCCCACAGCTGTGGGTGTCGCTACTGGTGCCGTGGCAGGACTGGTGGCAATCACCCCAGCCGCTGGATCAACTAACGTGGTAGGGGCCCTCATCATAGGTGCGGTCGCCAGTGCAGTTTGTTATCTCGCAGCTACTAAGCTTAAGCATGCTTTCGGTTATGACGATAGTCTAGATGTCTTTGGTGTGCATGGTGTGGGTGGCATCGTAGGGGCTTTGCTGACTGGGGTATTTATTCGCGAAGGCGCTGGGGATGGTGGTCTCGCTCAGTTCATCGTGCAGGCCAAGAGCGTGATCTTAACTATCGTCTGGAGCGGTGTAGCTTCTGTGATCGCTATCTTCGCAGCAAAGATTCTCTGCCGAGGTATTCGGGTGGAAGAGGAGCTTGAGCATGATGGTTTAGACCGCGATGAACATGGCGAGGAAGCTTACAACTGGGAGGCATAAATAACACTCACCGATCTAAGTCGGGGCCCGATGGGCCTCGGCTTTTTTTGTGCATATTTTCTATGTCAGAAAATTGGCACGCTATTTGCTCAACGTAATTTTGATTATGAAAACTACAATAAAATCATTAATAATAGGCGGAAGTTTACTAACAGCAACTACCGCATTCGCAGAAATTGAAGCTGAGATTTATACAGGATACCATTCTATCTACGAGTTTCGTGGTGTTGATTTTGGCGATGACCTGGTTGACGTAGGTGTTGACCTCAATTATGAGCTTGCCGATGGATTATCACTAAACGGAGGTTTGTGGTATGCCAGCTGGGATGAAGCAGGTGGAGAGGGTGATGAGCTTGATCTTTACGTTGGACTAACAAAAACGTTGGGTGATTATGATCTTAGTGTTGGTTACACCAAATATATGTTTCCTGGGGCTAGTGATATCAATACAGAAGAAGTTTCGGTTGGTATTTCAACTGAGCTAGCATGTGGCTTAGGTTTGGCACTAACCTATTTTGAAGATATTGACGCCATTGACGGCGGGTATCTTGAGTTTGAAGCTGCAAAAAGTGTGTCGCTCACTGATTCTCTTTCTGTAGACTTGTCTGCTGGTGCTGCATGGAGTTATGACTACAACAGTGAAACAGTCGCTGCTGGTGATGGAAGCCTCAGTGGCTTTAATCACTTCTTCGTTACCGCAGCACTTCCCATTGCTTTGAAAGAAGATGTCACATTAACACCCTACATTAAATACGTAGGTGCTGATGATGATTTAGCTAATTCATCCGATGCATCAGATGGTAATGATGACCTCTTCTATGGAGGCGTATCTTTATCAATTGCATTCTAAAAAATTTAACTGAATGAAATCATAGTTCAGTTTGTCTGGAGAATGGGGGTCTGCATCGCAGGCCCTCATTTTTTTGGTCGATAAAAACGAAGTGGTCGAAGATGAATCCACCTAGGTGGATTTTTTTTTGACTTTAAGTAAATCGAATGATGTACCGCAATACATGCAGCGCCAGCGTTGTATGAAAAGAGTATTAAGTATGGCAGTTACGCCATAATTAAATGGTCTGATTCTATAGGCTTTAGTGTGTTTATGAGCTAGGTTGTCAAGAAACGGTGTAGATTTGCAGAGTGGGCAGATTGTAGATCTGCGTTTTATGTATGCACAGAACCAGGTAACAATACATGCAGCTAAGCATACTATCAAAAGCTCAGCCGTACGCTTTTTGAGCTCAGCACTAACATAGAAAAATGCAACGGCTGAGGTAATCAAGCCGATGAGGCTAATAAAAAAGACAAGAGAGAATAATACCGCTACAATAAATCTTTTTTTGTAGGGAATGGATCGTGCCCTGTTATCGCTAGATGGTTTACACCCAGCTCTAGATTTAGATCTGGAAAACGACTTACGCTTTTTGTGATCGGCACGCTTTGATGTGTGATCCGATTCAGGCATAAGTCGTTTGTTAGGCTCTGGCGATGATTACAGGAGTGGAGCAATAACTAAGCTGACAATTGCCATGACATTGATGAGAATATTCATCGATGGGCCAGAGGTGTCCTTGAAGGGGTCGCCAACTGTGTCACCGACTACGCAACCTTTATGGGTCTCAGAATTTTTGCCGCCATGGTGACCATCCTCGACGTATTTCTTAGCATTATCCCACGCTCCTCCGGCGTTGGACATAAAGAGCGCCATCAGAATGCAGCCTAGCAGTGCCCCACAGAGAGTTCCGGTGAGTGCGATAGCACCTACGCCAAAAGCATTGAAGCCAAAGCCAACTGCAATGGGAGTTCCTACAGCGAGTACCGCTGGCATAACCATGCGTTTGGTGGCTGCACGGGTGGCAATGTCGACGCACTTGTCAGAATCAGGTTCACCAGTGCCTTCAAGTAGTCCCGGGATTTCACGGAATTGACGGCGGATTTCGTTGATCATTTCAAAGGCGGCTTTGCCGACGGCATCCATAGTGATAGCTCCGTTCAGGAAGGGCACTACACCACCAATGAATAAGCCGACAAAGAAGGTGCGAAGCACGGCCTCGTCTTTGAAGTTAAAGTCTGTGATGTGTGCTTTTTGGATGAATGCAGTGATAAGTGCGAGAGCAGCAAGGCCGGCAGCACCGATGGCAAAACCTTTGCCAATGGCGGCGGTAGTATTACCCACGGCATCGAGGCCGTCTGTGATTTTGCGGGTTTCTGGTCCCATGGCACTCATTTCAGCGATACCACCTGCGTTGTCAGCAACTGGCCCGTAGGCATCGATGGCCATGGTGATGCCAACAGTGCCCAGCATTCCGACTGCGGCCATGCCGACGCCAAGTAGCCCAGCAAACTCGTAGGAAACGAAAATGATGGCAGCGAGGGTAAGCATGGGAATAGCGACCGATTTGAGACCGACAGATAGGCCGGTGATCATCACAGTTGCGACACCAGTTTCTCCTGATTTGGCGATGTCACGCACGGGCTTCCCGCCTGTGTAGTACTCGGTTATTAAGCCGATGATGATGCCTCCTACAGCTCCGCAGAGTACGGCGGCTGCAATATTGCTACTCACACCTAAGATATTACAGAGTCCAAATGCTCCACCGATAAAGATAACGGCAGCACCAATGGTTCCTATGCGTAGTGCACTGGCTGGGTCTTTGGCCGCCATGATTTTAACAAGAAGAATTCCGAGGATGGAGCAAACCAGCCCCATCGTTGTGAGTGCAAGGGGCATGTGCATGAGCGTCTCTTTGGTGGCACCATGAGCAACAATAGCACCAGGATCTGATACATTCAGATTGGCGGCCATGGCAGCTACAATCGCTACGCAGGCTATCTGGGCTCCGCAGTATGACTCAAAGATGTCTGAACCCATGCCTGCTACGTCGCCTACATTGTCGCCCACGTTGTCTGCGATTACACCAGGGTTACGCGGATCATCCTCCGGGATACCGGCCTCGACTTTACCAACGAGATCTGCACCTACATCAGCAGCTTTGGTAAATATACCTCCACCGACACGATAGAACAAGGCGACGAGCGATGCCCCCATGGCAAAGCCTTCCATGATTTCGGCGACGGCGTGATTGTCTTTGTAAAAGTAGTAAACGCCTCCGAGTCCGATCAGTCCCATTGAAGCGACGGTGAGTCCCATGACTGAGCCACCAAAGAATGCGACGCTGAGAGCATCGGCCTGGCCGTTGTCCCGTGCGGCGATTGTTGTGCGAACGTTGGCGCGGGTCGCTGTGAACATGCCAACAAATCCTGCGAAAGAGGAAGCTAGGCAACCTAGGAAGAATGCAAGTGACTGCTGCTTGCCGTATTCAGCTTTTTGGAAAAAGAAGAGCAGGCCGCCGATAATGATGGCGAACAGCGAAATCAGCACGAATTCCCTGCGCATGAATACCATCGCGCCTCTATGAATTTGATCTGCAATCTCCTTCACTTTACCTTCACCACCAGACCGTTTCAAAATGGTGGCAAGAATGAGAAATGCGACGACGAGACCAGCGAGGCCCGCGAGAGGAGTGATAATAGGATACATGGT
>CBFHKM010000023.1:16132-21813 GCA_965656385.1 Oceaniferula sp. | reverse complement strand
GCCCCTTGCCAGCGAGTTCAGCGTCACGGTGCGGGGTTATTTTTCCGGGGTTGTCGTGGCCAATCCACTGCGCCTGCCAATCCGAGTCATTGAGTAAGCCCATCGACCAGGTCGATGTCTGGCTCCACGCGGATGGCTGATCATTCTGGTCCCATGCGCGCACCACCCAATAGACCTGCTGTCCAGATGCCAGGGGCTTACCCATATACACAATTTGATTGGTATCAGCCGAACTAATCTTGCCACTGTCCCAAAGATCAGCTTTGCCTTCCGCGAGCGAAATCTCATCACTTGCGCACAAAATCTGGTAGGCACTTTGCTTCCAAGATCGCTTATCAGTCTGCGGTTTCCAGCTCAGCCGTGGTTGGGTGACATCAATGCCGAGTGGGTTCTTATGATACTCGCAACGCAAATTACTAAGCTCAGCATTATTAGCCATCAAGCTATTGCAGGTAATGCCAGTGGTGCAGCTAATCAAGCAGAGTAGCAGAAGTGATCTTGAGATTGTTAGAAAATACCTAGGTAACATAGTAATATAAGGAAGATGAGCTGCGGACTATGCCACAATGCTGAGGATATAAAAATACACGAAATGACTCTATTTTTATACAAAATGATCACTGCAAAAACATCCTGCGCCCCACTCCCTCAAAGCATCGCTTTAGGGCTTTTTACGCCAATCTTCGGATTCCGCATACCCAGGGTTTGACGTAGTCATAGCCGCCCCTGATTGCTTGCGCCAGTCTTGCAGCATTTGTTTCATCGTTGCTGCTCGTTGAGGTTGTTGACTGACGAGGTTCTTTTGCTCCCCCATGTCCTCACGCAGGTTATAGAGTTCGACCTTACCAGTCTCAAAAATCTCGATGAGCTTGTAGTCGCCCATGCGTATTGCACCGGCAGGCCCCATGGTGTTGATGTGGTGGTAGTGCGGGTAGTGGAAGTAGAGGGCATCCCGGCCCAGGGTGGCTTTTTTACCATTGAACAGGGGCTTCAGGCTAGTGCCATCGATGTGCTGCTCCGGGCGCAGAGGCAAGCCTGCCATGTCCAGCAAGGTTGGGTAGATATCAGTACTCACCGCGGGCTCGTGAACCTTAAAACCGGGTTTGATGCCAGCAGGGTAGCTGATAATAAGTGGTGAACGAATCCCCCCCTCATAGACCCATGCCTTACCAGCGCGCAGTGGCAGGCTTGAGGTCGGCGCATTTGGCCCCGTGCCCGTCGAAAGCCCGCCATTGTCAGAGAGGAATACGATGATGGTGTCCTCAAACATCCCGCGTTTTTTCAAAGTGGCAATGATGCGGCCGATGTTCTGGTCCATGCTCTCTACCATGCAAGCGTATGCAGCACTACTCTGCACAGAGCGCGAAATACTCTGGTGCTCTCTGATGCCCTCCATGTTCTTGTCCACCAAGCCCATGGCCTTGGCCTTCTGCTTGTATTTTTTCAGCTTGGATTTGTCCGGGATGATCGGGGTGTGCACGGTGTAATACCAAAAGTTGAGAAAAAACGGCTTCTGCTTCTCCCCCCCCTGCTCTTCGATGAACTGGATCGCCTTATCGGTCAGCGCATCCGTGAGGTAATCACCCTCTTTTCCATCCTCCATGTCCGGCACATTAGTACTCGGATGCTGCTTGCTCTTGTAGGGAAAATAATAATCGCCGGGCTGGCCCATCTTGTGACCTGCGATGTTGAGATCAAAACCATTCGCCTCGGGATAATGCTCACGCCCTTTCATGTGATGGGCCTGCAAGTGCCATTTTCCGATGTGGGCTGTATGATAACCCCCGCTCTTTAGCGCCTCAGCCAATGTGATGTCCTCGGCTGGCATGTTGCCTACTACCTCCGGCGGGGTGAGTTTGTGTCTCTCTCCCATGGCACCTCTTGACCCACTGTGGTTGGTGAGACCAATGCGGCTAGGGTATTTGCCGGTGAGGATGCTAGCCCGCGTGGGAGAACACACTGGGTTGGCTGCGTAGGCATCGGTAAAAAAGACTCCTTCGCGGGCTAACTTATCCAGATGAGGTGTTTCATAAAACTTGCTACCAGTCAGCCCCAGATCCGCCCAGCTAAGGTCATCGATGAGGAAGAGGATAATGTTGGGCCTCTGCTCTGCTTTTGATGGCTGACCCAAAAGACTAGTCATCATTAGCCCTATCACAAAGCATGGCTTAGCATAATACCTGACAAACTTTTTGGTAATATTTATACGGGTTTCGTTGGTGGTGTTAGCTGTCAGTGAGGTCATGATGAACGTGAGTAAATTGGTCCAGTCAGCGTATTCGCCATTGGCAATATATGGGTTAATTACGAGCATGGCAGGTTGAATATTTCAGCAGTAAAGGCAAACACGAAAGCTTTGCCTTTTACCTTGCCAATGAGAGAGAGCGGGAGGATATTGCGATTAATGTTGCAACGCGCTTTTCCCATCCAACCTTTACGCTTCATCATGAGCATACAGCTCATCCTCTTCGTGTGCTGCCTGATGCCCAAAAATACGCAGGCTCAGAACTACGTTCCCAGCCAAGAGAGGCCCCCTGTGGTGACCCGCGAGTTTCGTGGCGCCTGGGTTGCTAGTGTCTACAATATCGACTGGCCAAGTAGCAGTGGACTCTCACGTAGCAGCCAACAAAGTGAGCTACGTGCGATGCTCGATCAGATGGCAAAGATCAAACTCAACGCCATTATTTTCCAAGTGCGTCCGAATGGTGATGCGCTTTACAAATCAGGCATTGAACCATGGAGTCCATGGCTCACAGGCACGATGGGAAAGTCCCCAGGCTACGACCCCCTTGCCTATTGTATTAGTGAAGCGCATGCACGAGGTATTGAGGTGCACGCTTGGTTCAACCCGTTCCGCGCCTCGCCGAACTTATCCATGCAAACTTCCCGCGATCATGTCTGCCGAACACACCCATCGCAGATCTGCAATTTCAAAACCTACCGTTGGATGAATCCCGCGAGCAGCTTTACCCGGCAGCGTGCGCTTTCTGTCATCCTTGATGTGACTCGTCGCTACGATATCGACGGCATTCACATCGATGACTACTTCTACCCATACCCAGATCTGGCAAAAAATGGCAAACACAAGCAGCACTTCCCCGATGGCAAAAGCCCCTCACAGCGGCGTGGATATGTAGATAGCTTCGTCCAAGACATGTATTATTCGGTCAAAAAAGCCAAACCTTGGGTCCGTGTAGGCATCAGTCCATTTGGCATATGGAGACCCGGAGTCCCATCCGGCACGACCGCTGGAGTAGATGCTTACGAGCACCTTGCCGCAGACTCACGCAAGTGGCTTCAAAAAGGGTGGTGTGATTACCTTTCACCGCAGCTCTACTGGCGTATAGAAGGGCCACAAAGCTACACCCGCCTACTAAGCTGGTGGCGACAACAAGGAAGCCGCCCAGTATGGCCCGGCATCGCTACAGCACGCATCAAAAGCACCGAAGACCCCGGGCGCCCCGCTAGTGAGATCATCAACCAAGTCAATCTCTCCCGCACCACGGGCAACAACTACGCCGGCCACGTCCACTGGAGCATGAAGTCACTGCGTCAAAATAGAGGCGGCATTGTTAGCCTACTTGAAAAAAAATCTTATACCAGTGACGCCCTGGTCCCACCGATGCCGTGGATGAGCAAATCTCAGCCACTCAGCCCAAGCCTCGAGGCTTCTAGATCACGAAGGGGAGCCAAGGCACAGTGGTCATCAGTTCGAGGTGCCTACAAGTATGCCGTGCAGGCACGCTATGGAAAAAACTGGTTTACTGTAAAGGTCCTGCCGGCTTCATCAAAAAGCATGACCCTAGCCGGCAAGCCAGAGGCTATCGCGGTGAGTGCAGTCGACCGCTATGGCACCACGAGTGCTCCCACTGTGGTATCCCTTCAGTAAGCCACGCTGTGTGCCATCACGGCTAGATTCGTGATCTAACATTGGTAAAAAAGAAACAAATTATCTTGCCCACAACGAGACTTGGGTTTTTACCACTTGCACCCAAAAGTCGTTCACGCCACTCACGATCACGATATGAAAAATATCCGCACCTTCATTCTCTCTTGTTCAGCCGTTCTATCCTGCTGGTTAGCAGCTTCCTACGCATACCAGCCTGAGCTCGCCACTGCTGAGAGCTCCAGCACAGCCCTGAGCCAGATAGATACTGCATCTGAAGGAGTGGAGAGACCAAAAGAAAAGACAGCACCTCAGGTCGAGCCTCGGCTCACTACGATGGCTACCATCCAAGAGCAGTAGGCGTCTACTTGCTCTCAACTGGCGCCATACCCAAGGCTCCTGAGGATGAATCATTTTAGCAGATACAGGGTTGATCCACCCTAATAGTCAAATAAACTGACTATCAACATCGGTTAGTTTTTTTGTTCAAAATAAATTGAACTTTCAAATTGCCGTTGTTACCTTTCTCCCTGATGCACGCCAACGAGGAGTCTCATACCGATCACCAATCCGTCGAACAACGGCTCATCTCGTTTTTTAAAGATGGGGCAAAAATCGTCGGGCTTCCAGCCTCGGTAGGTGAGATTTTCGGCCTCCTGTTTGCATCACCCAAGCCGCTGACCATGGCCGACTTGGTATCACGCCTCAACATCAGCAAGGGCTCGGCTAGCCAAGGCCTCAAAATGCTGCGAACCCTAGGTGCCGTCCGCGATGTCGAATACGGCAATGACCGTAAAGGTTATTTCGAGGCCGACATTGAGCTAAAAAAACTTGTCGGAGGATTCATTCGTGAGCAGGTTCGTCCACACATCAGCAGCGGCACCCGCAAGCTAGGTGAACTCGAGCAAGAGCTCGACACCATCACCGATTCTGAGCTGCGAGCCTTTTACGAAAATCGAATCAAAATCATCAAAAGATGGTCAGGGAAAGCCAAGCTTGTCCTGCCGCTTTTGCAAAAATTCTTTGGAGAATAAAACTACACACACTATGTCTGACACACAATCCGTCATACCTGCTGAGGCTGAAGATCATGCTTGGTATTGCATACGCACCAAGCCCAAGCGAGAGCATGTCGCAGCTAAGGCAATGAGTCAGCTCGAAGGGGTGCAGTCATTTTGTCCTCGCCTGCGCTATCGCAAGGCAACCAGACGTGGCAAAGTATGGTGGGTCGAGGCTATGTTCCCTGGGTATGTTTTTGCTTTTTTCTCCCGACCTCAAAACGAACGCAACATCGTTCACACTCATGGGGTCATGACGATCCTCAAGTTCGGTGATTATGTTCCGGAAATTCCCGGCACATTCATCGCAGATCTTAATCAGCAAATGCAAGAGCTTAGCGAGGGTGACGAGGATGTCATGACGCTGGAGCCAGCTGTCAACGAAGGTGATGAAGTAGAAATCGCACATGGTGCTTTTCAGGGCTTCCAAGGCACGGTCATCGAGGTGATCCCTGCGCAAGAGCGGGTCAAGCTACTCACTGAGTTTCTCGGTAACCGTCAGGTGGTCGAGACGGACCTGTTGTCCTTACTCTTGCCGAACAAGCCCGTGCCTGAATAGCCGCTGTCCCGTGTCGACAGCAGCTACGAGCTTGTCATAGCTATAGGCTGATTCAAAGCCCTGAGTCCGCTCCAACTCGGTGTAAGAATATGTTGGAGTGCGCGTATCTGTATGAGTAGACAGGATATGTTGTAGATCTTTCTACCTACTCGATCCATCACGCTCTAGTCTGCGCTTA
>CBFHKM010000023.1:0-16122 GCA_965656385.1 Oceaniferula sp. | reverse complement strand
ATACTTAATCTGGGTCTAAGAAATCGTAAGGCGCTGCACCGCAGTTTTGTGGTTTCCATTGGCCCTCGACATCGCCTTGACAGGGTGTAGCCGTTTTACCATCTTGATCCCGCTCACATCAGCTCAGATTCATAACACTATGCAAATTACCCACTCTTTCACATCCTTGGTAGCCATCTGCTTACTATCACTGCCAGCGATAGCCAATGACCAACGTCCAGCCAAACCAAACGTGGTTCTCATGTTTGTTGATGATCTTGGCTGGCAGGACGTCAAATGCTACGACATCGATGAGCCCAGCCCGATGGAAACTCCGAACCTTGACGCTCTGGCGAAACGCGGCGTTCAGTTCTGGAACGGCTACTCCCCAGCACCCACATGTGCTCCTTCGCGTTGTGCTGTAATGAGTGGAGTTCACCCAGCGAGAGCACAGAAAACCCACGTTGTCGGTGGGAGCCCGCCACACCCGCACCACAGCGTTGGCACTACCGTGATGTCTCCGTGGTACAGTGGACGTATGCCAGAGACCACGTTCAATCTGGCTAAGGCCATGAAAGCAGAGGGCTATGCCACTGGTCACACTGGCAAGTGGCACATTGCCGTAGAACACCACGCATTCCCCCAACCGATGGATATCGGCTTTGACTTCACCACCCACCAAGCAGGCTATAATACCCGAGGAGCACAATCTGGCATGAAAAACAGGCTCCAAGATTTTGCCACCAACGCCAAGAACGACCCTTATCGCCTGGATGAAAACGGTTTTCCCACAGACATCGTCACCACCGAGGCCATCAAGTTCATTGATGATCACAAAGAGAAACCCGTCTTCCTCTACTATGCCACCTGGCTAGTTCACACGCCAATCCAGATCCGCAGTAAACGCCTGCTTGAGAAATACTGCAAAAAACTGGGCGTAGAAATGCCCACGGATCCCGGCAAATGGCCTCTGGAAGGTCAAAACAACCCCTACTACTGCAGCATGGTGGAAACCTTAGATTATTATGCAGGCCAAATCATTGCCTATCTGGAAAAAACCGACGACCCGCGATGGCCTGGTCACAAGCTCATCGAGAACACCTACCTGATCTTCACCTCAGACAATGGTGGCATGGAGGGTGGCGGCGGCCACGAGGTCATTACCGACAACTACCCTCTGGATAGAGGCAAGATCAACGCCAAGGAGGGAGGCACCCGTGTCCCCTTCCTCATCGCCGGCCCAGGAATCAAGCAGGGCATTCAATCCGATGTCGTTATCAACGGCCTCGACCTCTACCCCACGATCCTCTCATGGGTAGGGGCCAAGCCCAAAGAGGGCAAAATCCTCGATGGATCCGATCTCTCCACCATGCTAAAGACAGATGCAACCAAGGCCAGCCTTGTGAAGGATAATAGTGGAAAAATCCGCAATACCATGATCTGGCATTTCCCCCACTCCTCGATGCAGAGCACCATCCGCATCGGCGGTTACAAACTCATCCGCAACCTCGATCACCTGTTCCGCCCCAGCATTCCCCAGTATGAGCTCTACCAGCTCTACGATGACAACGGCAAACGCGTAGACATTGAGGAAGCCAACAACCTTGCCAAGCAGCACCCTGAGCGCACCCAAAAGATGGACCAGCGCCTCACCGAAATCCTTACAGAAATGGACGCCAGCCAGCCGCTCTACAACATCCATGGTCGCCATGTATCCGCGGAGTTCAAAAAAGCAGCACCCACTGCACTCAAGCACGCTCAATCAGGCAACACCGTGACGCTCAGCTACAAGAAAAACGGTGCTAATCTGCGCAAAGCTCATCTGCTCTACACCAACAACCCCGGCACTCACGAGGAAGAATGGTTTCGTAGCCCAGCAACCATCAACGCAGATAACACCATCACCGCGACCCTGCCCGCAGATGCCACCCACTACTATCTCAATCTGATCGACACCAATCAAGTGCTTGTGAGTTATCCTGAATGCCCAGACTCGCGTGCCCATATGGAAGCGACGACCAAGGCATTGGGTAAAAAAGCGCATAAGCCTTCCTTCACTCACTTTGCCATATCTGCGAAGCCATAAGGTCTGAGCACCTTATAGCATAAAAGTGTCCAAACCTCAGTATCTCTGCAGAACAAATCTAATTTACGTACAGCTATCATCATCAATCCAGCCATGAAAATCAGAAAAGTAATAGCCCTCTCGCTCGTTCTCCCCACACTCGCGATTCAGTCATGTGAGAAACAGAAAACCACCAATACCGAGCAAACCAATCATACGAGCAACAATGGCCATACTGACAATTGCTGCCCTCCTCCATCAGAGATCGTTGAGCCGAGCATTAATAACGCTCAGGCCAATCAAGCTCCTGCGCCAACTCCACAGCTCAATGAGACCCCTGAGCAACTCGAAGAACGCCTCAAGTGGTTTCGCGACGCTAAATTCGGCCTATTCATCCACTGGGGTCCTGCCGCTATCAGTGGTGAGGAAATCAGCTGGAGCATGATGGATCGCATCGAAGGTGGTGATAAACATAAGGTCGTTCCTCGTGAGACCTATATGAATCTCTACAAAACCTTCAACCCAACCAACTTCAATGCCGACGAACTCATGGGCCTCGCCAAAAATGCTGGCATGAAATACTTCGTCTTCGTCACTAAGCACCACGATGGATTCTCGATGTGGCCGACCAAGGAAAAACGTTTTTCTGAAGGCGCTGACCACCCCGAGCACTTCTCCATTGCCGACACCCCCTACCAAGGTGACCCGGTACGCATGATGCAAGAGGCAGGAAAAAAACACGATCTCAAGATCGGCTGGTATTACAGCACTCGTGACTGGACACACCCTGACTACCTCCAAGGCGACAATAAAATTTATAACGACTACTATGAAAACCAAGTCGAAGAACTACTCAATGAATATGGGCCCGTCGATATGGTCTGGTTCGATCACTGCTTCGGCGAATGGGACCAATACACCATTCCCCGCCTCTACGAGAAAATGTATGCTAACAACCCGAAGCTTTTGGTTAACAACCGTGCTGCCAAGGGCATTAAAGATATCCCTAATGAATACAAAGCCCTTCGCCTCGGTGACTATGACACCCCAGAAAATCGCATGGGTGCTTTCCAACACGGGCGCGCTTGGGAATCCTGCATGATTCTCTCGCCACACACTGATCATGGCGGTTGGTCCTACCGCACGGGTGCCGAAACTCGCTCACTCACTGAAACGCTGCAGCTGCTCTCGTCCTGTGTCACGGGAGATGGCAATATGCTCCTCAACCTGGCGCCACTACCAGACGGCTCACTCAAGCCCGAAGAAAAAGCAATTCTTGAGGGACTTGCCCCATGGATGGCCAAGTATAATGAGGCCATTTACGACACCCGTGGTGGTCCATGGATCAACGGCACTTGGGGTGGAGCAAGTTACCGCGACAACATCGTCTACCTGCATCTATTCAACGCCACCGATGAGCCCTTCGTGCTCAACGCCTTGCCCCAGCAGATTACATCAGCCACAACTATTGACGGTCAAGCCATCCCCTACACACAAGACGATCAGGCAAAAACCGTCTCCATCACTGTGCCCGCTGATGCCCGCAACGCTCACGTATCGATCATCAAGCTGACCCTTGATAGCCCTATTACCGGTGTTCTTTATGGTCCTGCTCTCGCCAACGAATCTGAAATTCAGATCCCTGGCACCATGACCTTCGCCACAGATCAAGCCACTCTCAAAGGATCTGCCACACTGGAAAAACAAGGTGACAACAATACCGTTACCAACCTCACCATCGACTCATCTATCACATGGCCATTGGAAATTGATAGCCCCGGGACCTACACCATTCAGCTCACCACCTCTGCCAACAAAGCGGACTCCACCCTCGGCGTCGCCTGCGGCAACATCAAAACTCACTACGTTCACGTTCCCGGCACTGGAAGTGACAACAACTTCCAGACCTACAACATCGGCGAAGTTACCTTCCCTAATGCAGAGAGCATCACACTCACCCTGCGCCCGGCCGATGCGTCATCATGGGCTCCCATCAACGTGCGTAACGTGAAGTTCATCCCGAGTAATTAAGCGTTTACAAGCCCACTCTTGTGCAAGCAGCTCCGGCACAAGAACGAGCTCTGCGTCGAAAGCCAAAATCGCCACATTTTAGAGTTATAATCCAAGGTTAACCGTGGTTTAATACTGTAGTTCATGCCTGACTGCGAAATCAAACCCAACGGCACCCTGCCCATCCAGTTCTCTGTGATGCTCAAAAATCGTGCTGGGGCACTCAGTGCGCTCGTGCGCCTACTCAGGTCAGAAAATATCGAAGTTATTGGCCTCAGTGTGCAAGACTCACGTGACGCAGCCATGACTCGCCTTGTTGTCTCTGACCCAGATACAACAATGCGCATCTTCATGGAAAAGGGCATTCCGCACACCACGTCAGAAATTGCTGTCATCGCCCTAAAAGAATCGGGTCGTGGTCTAGCCCAGGCTCTGGATACCCTGCGCGCTGCCGAGACAAATTTAGATTTTGCGTATTCGCTGATGCCTCACCCCGAGGGCAAAACTCTGATGGCGATGCATCTCGAAGATACCCGCTTTGGCATGTCTGTCCTTCATCAAGCTGGCTTCCGTGTCTTCTATGAAGAGGATCTACTTCGCTAATAACTAGCGCCCTCTACTGAACCACTTTTATTTCCGCCTTAGGTCACCCACCATGACAGAATCTTTCTATCAACAGACTAACGACACACCCGATAAGAAATTCGAACAGTCACTCAGACCCCCCGGATTTGAGGAATTTCACGGCCAAGAAAAAGTCACTGAGCGGCTCATGCTCATGGTTGAAGCCGCTCAGATGCGTGATGACGTGCTCGAGCATATTCTTCTCTCCGGCCCTCCAGGCCTGGGCAAAACCACCTTGGCCAACATCATCTCTAACGCCACGGGCACCAACCTGCACACCACTTCTGGCCCACAGATTGAGAAAGCGGGTGATCTAGCAGGTATCCTTACCAATATTCAAAAAGGTGATATTCTCTTCATTGACGAAATTCATCGCCTGCATCCAGCTATTGAGGAATACCTCTATCCCGCCATGGAGGATTACCGACTCGATATCATCATTGACTCGGGTCCTTCAGCCAGAAGCATTCAACTCAACTTGCCGAAATTCACCCTTGTAGGTGCCACCACACGAGCCGGCATGTTGACCTCACCACTCCGCTCCCGCTTTGGCTTGGTCAACCGCCTCGACTACTATGCAGCAGATGAACTCGCCCACATCATCAAGCGCTCGGCAGGATTACTGGATGTAGATATTCAGCAAGACGGCGCGCTTGAGATTGCCTCACGCTCACGTGGCACTCCACGTATTTCCAATAACTTACTGCGCTGGGTGCGTGACTTTGCTCAAGTGCGGGCTGATGGCAAGATCACCCCGCAAATTGCTAATGACGCACTTGCCATGATCGAGATCGACTCCGATGGTCTCGATGAAATGGATAAACGTATCCTTGAATCTACCATCTATAAGTTCAATGGTGGGCCAGTCGGACTATCCACTCTCGCTGTTGCCCTTGGTGAAGATGCCTCAACACTCGAAGAAGTGCACGAACCATTTCTCATCATGCAGGGCTTCCTCAAGCGAACACCTCGCGGCAGAGTTGCATTGCCCGCTGCTTACACCAAGATCGGAGCCACACCCACATCTGACGGACAACAGGACCTTTTATAGCTCCACAATCAAAAAATCAACATGCCTAGCAAACTTGAAACTATCATTGAACGCTGTCGTGCTGAGGGACTTCGAAAGACCCAAGCTCTAGAAAAACTGCTAGCCACACTTCTCGATAGTAGTCGCCCAATGACGCTAGCGGAGCTTACCGAATCACCACTTCTCGCCAACCAATGCGACCAAGCCACCGTATTCAGACTGCTCCAGCGCCTTGAGGTTAAAGGTATTCTGCGCCGGCTTGGGCTTCATGAACGTGCCGCCTACTTCACCCTTATCATACCCGGAGAACACAGCGATTACCTCATCTGCACTGATTGCGGGTCCATAGAGTCTATCAAAGCGCCATGCCCTGTTCATAAGCTTGAAAAGGATATCCAATTCACTACTGGATACCGTAACCTTTATCATGAACTCGAGTTCTTTGGCACATGCCCTGATTGTATAGAGCCCGCCTGAAACCCATCACCAAGGTGAAAACCACTTGCAAAACGCAGTAACTATTGCATACTATAAATGCTTCTCAAAATATTTGAGGGGGCGTCATGGTTTCGACTGAATGTTGGAAACATAGGCTGCATGTAGAGGTTGATCGGTTGGCCTCTTAAAAAAGCCGTTCAAACAAACTAATTGCAGACTCTAACGAGCTCGCACTTGCTGCTTAATTGCCAGTAACGTCTATTCCTCTGACGTCCACTAGGGGGAAAGGCGACACAACAGTGGACTGGCCAAAGATCGGGTGACCGGGTCAATGGTGAGATTAAACAGGTTAACCGGGGGGTCTAAGCCGTTGGTGAGCAAATGCCCTCTCAAACACCACTATCATCAACTAAACATGTAGAGGTCTACGTAGAAGGCATCTAGGACAGGGGTTCGACTCCCCTCGCCTCCACCATCTAAAAAGAGCTCAGGGTAACACCTGAGCTCTTTGTTTTTAGTGATTTACAATAAATCTATAAGACTGGCCAGATTGCATCTTGGGGCTATGCCTGCCACGGTTTGGGGGGATCCATGTAAATGCCTGCATTGAAGGCTCACTATTATCCACGTAATTTGAGCTTATACCTTAGCTAGTTTCATATTTAAGGTCATAATCTGGGCCGAAAACACAATAAAAATCACACGGTTCCCTTTCAAATTTGCGCCGAGTAAATTAAATCAATGCGGACACTCAGAAAATTGCTAATTGCTATGTAATTCATAAGTAGTTAAGAAATCTTTACATCATATCGACCGTATTATGAGCTCTGATCTTAAACCCTTATTTAGCACTGGAAGAGAAGTCGGTGATTACCTACTGGGGCCATTAATCTACAAGGGAGCATCAACCTCAACGTGGGAAGCTACGCAGATCTCCGTGCGACGCCAGGTGCTCGTCTGTAACCTCGACGATGAATTTATCGCCGACCATGAAACCCGACAGGAGTTCATTGCCGATGTGAAAATGAAAGCAAGTGTGGATCACCCGCTGGTGGCCTCCATTCTGGAAGCCGTCAACGAAGGCAACGCATGCTATTTTACTTATGAGAAGGTTAAGGGTAGAGATCTAGCTGAGCTTCATGAACGCCAAGAAACTCTCAAACCACTGCAAATCGCCCGTATTCTCAGCAATGTTTCGAGTGCTTACGAGCATATTGAATCACGTAACATCGCCACGATAAGTTTATCACCTCATGATATATTTGTAGACCAAGACCATCACTGCCGTATCTCTAATTTGGCAATTTCAGGTCAAGCTAGCCATACAAGCACCAAGGAAGATAAGGAATTACTCGGACAATTGTTGCAAGACATGATCCAGCCTAATGAGCCAGGATCAACCCGAACCAATACGCTGCTTGGGTCGATGGCGTTACTCAACAATACTCAGCCCAAGTCATGGGGACAAATCCATGCTCTCTCAGACGAAATAGAACGGCAATTGAGGAGACAAAGCGAGAGCGTGAAGCTCAACACCTCAAGCATGCCGATTTACTCGACCAAGCCGCATTACCTTCACATTTCTACCTTCGCGGGCAAGTCCCTAACACTATTGGCAACACTTCTAATTATTGTCGGCCTGAGCTTTTACCTCTTTTCTAAAAAAACCAAACCTGAAAAAAGAGTCCTCACAGATATGGTTAATATCGCAGCTGGCAAATACTCGGACCCTTACGGCTTTCACCATAAAGTACGTGGGTTTTGGCTGGATACTCACGAAGTTACGATCGGGGAATATGCAGAGTTCATCAAGGCGGTTGAGTCACTTCCCTACGACATGCAGGATGTTTACCAGCATGAGGATCAACCCGACTACAAAACGTCGCATATCCCCGATAATTGGAATGGTCTTTACACGGCAGCTAAAGAAGGCGGCACATGGAATAATCACAAAATTGGACTCTACCATCCAGTGGTAGGAGTCGATTGGTGGGATGCTCATGCTTACGCAGAGTGGAAAGGTCGCAGTCTAATAAGATATCGCGATTGGTATGCTGCTTGTTCGTCAAGTTGTGAACCAAGCAAGCTTCAGGGCACGGGATATGTAGCAGTCGATGAAGCTGAGCAAACCACCATTGGAATTTTTGGTATGGCAGGAAATGTATCAGAATGGATGCGTGATCCGATTCTAAACCCAGCTGATCCATCAGCGCCCCCGCGCTACATGGTTGGTGGAGCCTCTTATATGCGGCCAAAATATGGGGCTCAAGCGCGCGAATGGATAGACAGCCGTGATTTCAGGAGGCCCGATATTGGCTTTAGAACATGTAACAACTCGAGACAGTAAGATTGACGCAGCTCACCGAAGAGCTTAAACCTTAGTAAAGCCATGACGAGCAGACTATTTCTAAAACACACCGCCGCAATACTCTGCGCTCTCGTCACCATCCTCGCCGCGATACCCGAGGTGAATGCACAGCTCGCTATTCGATTAGAGTTGAGTAAATCGAGTTACATCGTTAACGAGCCAATCAAAGCTAACGTTTACATCACAAACAATGCCGGCCGAGAAGTAACACTAAGCAATCAAAACGGTAGGCCATGGCTAGATTTTAATATCTCCGCTCGGGGCCGAGGAGTCACACCATCAAGACCTACCAAATATGGGGCAGTCATAATCGCCACAGGAAAAACGGTTGTGCGTTCTGTGACACTAAACTCAACATATGCACTTGATACGATGGGGAATTACATGTGCCAGGCCTATGTGCAAATGCCAGAGGCTGGGCGTAACGGTTTTATCTCTAATCGAATTTCTTTCAACGTCATGAAAGGGCGTGTGGTGTGGAATCAAAGAGCGGGCGTCCCCGGAGCCCCTGATGAAATTCGGGAATTTGAGCTTCTCACCTATAGTGGTAACCGCTCAATAGAACTTTTTGCACACGTAACCTCTGTAAACCGAAATCAAGAAATCGCCACGATTCCGCTGGGTAAAATCATCAGCTTCCGCAAGCCCACTGGCAGCCTTGATGGCGCCAACAACATGCATGCACTCTACCAAGTAAAACCCAATATGTTCGGGCACAGCTGTATCACTCCAGGTGGCATCATACGATTCACCAGGTATCACAAACGCGGCTCAGGGGGAGACCCGCGACTGACAAGATTTGCTAGTGGTGAAGTTGTCGTTGCTGGCGGCGTCCTCTACGACCCGGTGGCTGAAGAAGCACAACGCAAGAAAGTGCGTAACGCCTCAGAGCGCCCACCGTTTATCTATAACTAGTGACTTCCCATCTCTACGAGCTACTCACCACCAACTGATTCATTCACTCACCAAATGTCCCGCTTTGCCCTGCACCTCATCTGCATCAGCATTTTTGCCATCATCGGCACGACCATCCCGCAAGCATCTGCCAAGAGCTTCAACTACGTCATCATCGATGCAGGTCATGGCGGACATGATAAAGGTGGAAATCACGGCCTTGTCTACGAGAAGCACCTCGCCTTGGACACTGCACTGCGTCTAGAATATTACCTCAAGAAGCGAGGCATTCGAACCAAACTCACACGACGTAGCGACGTTTTTGTCACCCTGCCAGGCCGTGTCAGCATAGGAAACCGCTACCGCAATTCTATTTTTGTAAGCATCCACTACAACCACGTGTGGAAGCGCGACCCGTATGGCCTAGAAACTTTTTATTATGGCCGTGAGGGCAAAAAACTTGCGACACACATCCAGAAAAAAATCTGTAACAAATTAAACACCATTAATCGTGGTGCCAAGCAGTCCAAATTCTACGTTCTAAGAAACACAAAAAATACCGCCGTTCTTGTTGAATGCGGTTTTGTCAGCAATAGCAAAGAGCGCGCACGCATGAAAAAAGCGTGGTATCGCCAGTCCCTCGCCGAGGGCATTGGTGAAGGTATCATGAAGTACAAAAAGAGCTGGTAAACCAGCACGTTATTTTACTTCCTGAAAGTAGTCGGCACACTGGCAAGATTAACCTGCCGAGCTGGAACGAGACATTATCCCCTTGCGCGATGCATGGCGCGCAGAATGCAGTAAGAGCTTTGCCACATCTGTCCACTCCGTCTTATCTGCTTCGGCCAGTGATTCCGCCATATTACCACCACTGCGAAATAACAGCTGGTATGCGCGCTTGATATCGGATCTTTCCTTGGGTGTGAAGCCACCACGCCTCAGACCGATAACATTCAGGCCTGCAAGTTCGTTGCGGCCATGTGCCATACAATAGGGAGGCACATCGCGACTCACAACAGCATTCCCCTGAACAATAGCATATTGACCAATATGAATAAACTGATGAAAGGCACTTCCCCCACCAAGAAATACATGATCAGCCAGCTTCACGTGCCCCGCAATGAGCACATTATTTGCGAGTGCATTATTGCTACCCATTTGCACATCATGCGCAAGATGAACACCAGTCATTAAAAAGTTCGCGTCACCTACAATAGTGCTACCACCATCGAAAGCACTACGATGAATCGTAACATATTCACGAATCTTATTATTGTCGCCTATTTCAACATTGCTGTGAGTTTCAGCATTGAATGAAACGTCCTGAGGGTCTGCGCCAATAATACTTCCGTATCCAACTGAGTTATTGGCTCCCAATTTAGAATTTCCCGTGATCCATACATGCGCGCCGATCACTGATCCTGGACCAATTTCAACTCCACTGTCGATAATACTAAAAGGGCCAACAGTAACGTCTTCTGCTAAGCGAGCACGCTCACTGACAATGGCACTTGGATGAACTTCAGGCATAAAATCAATGTATTTGTGGATCCTCGATTTTCCAATGAATAAATCCCACCATACTCAGCTAGCGCTCAAATCAAGCCAACACACCTGCTGCTGCAAAACTATAATACGGGCCTGCATGATGATCAGAAGCTCGCCCTACGATGAGGTGATCCACAAAGCGCACACGCATAGTCTCAGAAGCATCACGAATTTTTTTGGTCAACACGACATCTTGTCGACTCGGGCTAGGATCTCCTGAAGGGTGATTATGCACTAATACAAATGAAGCCGCACCGTGTATGAGCACATGATGCAGAACATCGCGTGGCTCACATAACGCAGTATCCGCATTACCTTTACTCAGCTCAATGGTTCGCGTGGCACGCAACTTAGTGTCCAACAGGATAATCAAAACATACTCTCGGCTCTCATGCGCTAACCTTGGCGCCATGGCTTCATAAATGGCTTCAGCACTATTCATGACAGCTCGATTCATCTTCTCACCGGCAGAGCGCGCGCCCAACTCGAACGCTGCAATCATCTGCGATGCTTTAGCAGGCCCCAGGCCATACTCCGCAGAGAGCTCTTTAACACTTAGCCCACCTAGCTCAGTAAGACTTCCATATTTTTTGAGCAAGCGTTGCCCGACTTCAATCGCACTACTACCAACAACACCTGTGCGCAAAAAAATAGCCAATAATTCGGCATCACTGAGAGCCGCAGCACCAAGACGGGCCATGCGCTCACGAGGTCTCTCGTCAGCAGGCAAATCAGGTATCGTCGCCATCTTAGCTGAAGTTAATCCGGCAAATAGACCATCGCGCTTGCAAGAGCGGCAATGCCCTCCTTACGACCTACAAAGCCCATGGTCTCGTTGGTAGTCGCCTTGATGCCAATTTGACCAGTAGTAACTCCAAGAGCTGCTGCAATATTCTCCTTCATCGCATCAGCGTGAGGAAGCACTTTGGGAGCCTCAGCGACCATGGATGAATCAACATTCTGAATTACTGCACCGTGCTCGGCACAAAGCTGCCGACACTTTTCCAAAATCTTAAGCGAAGAAATGCCTTCGATACTCTCATCTGTGGGTGGAAAATAAAAACCGATATCAGGCAATCCAAGCGAACCTAACAAAGCATCAGCGATAGCATGACTGAGAACATCCGCATCGGAGTGCCCCGCAAGTCCATGGCTATGCTCAATTTCCACCCCTCCCAATATCAAAGGGCGATTTTCAGCAAATTGATGAACGTCATATCCTATTCCGGTGCGATACATAATGCTTATTAAGAAACTCGAGGTTAGAAAATCAAATCGGCTTTGGCCACAATCAGAGAGTCACAGTGTCTCCAATACCAAGGAGATGCAAAGTGCTTCCTTTGGCGGCAAAGGATCCCTTGGCTACATCATGGTCGATTTCAATATATGGGAAGGTATCAAAGTGGACACCCACGACTTGCTTCACGCCTATCCATTCAGCGCAGATCGCAGCATCAGCATGACCCATGGTAAAGTTGTCACCGACACAAAGAACCGCCCAATCAAGCTGATGGAATTCTCCGAGCATTTTCATATCGTAGGTCAATGCTGTATCACCAGAGTAGTAAAAATTGGTCTGTTCAGATTCCACAACAAAGCCTCCCGGGTTGCCGCCATAGCTTCCATCGGGCAGCACCGATGAGTGCACCGCATTGACATACTTTACCTTGCCAAACGGAAGCTCAACCGCACCTCCGTGATTCAGCGGGTGAGCATTAGTACAGCCTTTCTCCGCAAACCAACTCACTACCTCATAGTTCGAAATCAATACTGCACCAGTGCGCTTTAAAACCTCAACAGCATCGGCAACATGATCTTCGTGACCATGAGAAATTAGGACGTAATCGGCTTCGATAGAAGCCAAATCAATCTCATTGGCTAATGGGTTAGGCGTGATAAAGGGATCAAAGAGTATTTTCTTTCCCGCCAACTCAACACTAAAGCAGGCATGTCCGTAATAGGTTAAATTTGTCATGGTCGTTGCGTTTGTTGATCGTGGAGATATTACAATTGCTAGGATTGCACAAAAGCATCCTAGCCAACTAACTACCAGAAAAAAAGACCGCTGGATAAACCAGCGGTCTTTCATTTTAAAAACGATGCAGCTGAGTAAAGTCTTGCTCGCTGCTCAATAACCTAGCCTAGCGTGCTGGGATAGCTGGGCCTCCTGCTGGGGCAGCTGGTGCTTTCTCGATATTTACAAGCTCAAGCTCAAAAATAAGAGCGCTATTTGCACCAATCTTGGGTCCAGCCGCACGAGGGCCGTAAGCGAGATTAGCAGGCAGGAAAATCTTCCACTTCGATCCAACGGGCATGCTGGTAAGAGCCTCCTTAAATCCCGGAATTACCTGAAGCGTCATTGGGAATGTCTGACCCTCTGGAGATTTATCGAACTCTGTGCCATCGATCAATGTGCCACGGTAATTTACCATGAAGCGTGTGTTGTTGTCTGGGGCACCACCTTCAGGAGCCACATACTTCTTGTCGCCTCCTTGCTTAAGCACTTCATACTGCATGCCGCTTGCTGTCGTCTTGACCCCCTCACGCTTACCATTTTCAGCCAAGAACGCATTACCTGCAGCGAGGTTTGCTTCACCTACTTTTGCTTGTCTGGCCTGCACGGAGTTTCCAAGTGCCTCCATTGCAGCGCGCAACTTTGCTTCTGGGTATTCTGGCTCACCCCCCTTGAGGCCTGTGGTGAAGCCCTTGCCGAAAGCATCCATGTCAATATCGGTGGTCTCGAGTCCAGAGGAAGCAAAACGCTGTGATGATTGTAAGCCGAGAATGTAGGAACTAATGTCCTTCACTTCAGCGTCGGTCAGTTGAGGTGCCGGAGGTGTTGTCGGGGCAGGCGCAGCAGCATCCTGAGCATTGACTGTGGCGGTAGCGAGAACGCCAGCAAGGCCAGCGACTCCAAGAACAGAAGTAATAGTTTGTTTATTGATCATTTGATTAAATAGATAATTTCAAAGCAAGCTAGGGCTCATTATGCTGCCTGTCCAGAGGTTTATCTCCACGGATGAACGCCAGGTAACAAGAGCTATTTGAGGTTGGATTTTCCTCTTTTAAAAACTAAACTATAACTATGCTACGAATTCTCTTAGTCGAAGACGAAGTTGCCATAGCCGATACACTCGTCTACGCACTGGAAACAGAGCATTTCGAGGTCACTCATGTCACCACTGCTAGCGATGCCTTAAAACTCTCTACCGACGATTATCAGCTCGCCATTCTTGATGTCGGCCTGCCAGACATTTCAGGCTTCGACCTATGTGCGCAGATAAGAAAATCCTCTGCCATGCCCGTGCTATTCCTTACCGCTAGGGACTCAGAGATCGATCGTATTCTCGGACTTGAACTAGGTGGTGATGACTATGTCACAAAGCCGTTTAGCCCGCGTGAAGTCGTCGCCCGCATACGCGCCATTCTAAGACGTGCAGGCACATCAAAAGGCGGTAAAGCAACCCAGCATGAAACTATTCAAGGACAAAAGTATGGGGCTCTCGAGCATGACCCCGCTGCTATGACAATTTCATGCATGGGCAAGCGAATGAATCTCACCGCCCACGAGTATAAACTTCTCGCAGCATTGATGAGTCAACCCGGGCGCATTTTCACACGAGACCAATTGCTCATGAAAGCTTGGGAAGACCCTGGATCAGCTATGGACCGCACTATTGATGCGCACATCAAATCACTCAGGGCTAAAATACGCGAGTGCACACCCGATGATAGTGACCCGATTGAGACTCGCCGTGGACTTGGCTACACACTGAGCTCGGAATAAGCTCATCTGCCAGCATTAGCCGATTGCCCAACACCATAGAATCTATGCGATTAACCCGAGTCACTCTCCTCTGTTTAGCCCTTATCATCAGCTTCGGGTTTTACCGACTGATCGTCTATATTTTAGAAGACATTGAAGCGCAGACATTTCAAGCTACTGAAGAAATGATGGTTGATATCTCTCACGTCATGGCCGGCATGATCGAGGATGGAATGCAAAACGGCGAAATCGACCAGCAAAGCTTAAAAAACACCTTCGAACAGGCACAAAGCCACAACATCAAAGCTCAAATCTATGGTCATAACAAAACAAGTTTAGGCCTTAACGCATACCTTACTAGTGCCTCTGGTAAAGTAGTCTTCGACTCAGACAATGGACTCAGGAAGGGGCAGGATTTCTCAAGCTACAATGACGTGATACTCACTCTAAGAGGAGAATACGGTGCACGCTCTACCAGAGTCGATGCCAACGATCCAGGTAGCTCCATTCTTTACGTCGCCGCTCCTGTATATTCAGGCAAAGATATCATCGCCGTTCTTACCGTTTACAAACCACAGGCTGATGTCAGCCACTTTATTAGCCAGCGGCAGGAGAACATTCTATCAGCCACCATTCTTATTGGCGCAGGCGTTATTCTGCTCACTGGTGCTGTGTTTATGTGGCTATTTAAGCCGGTTGGTCGGCTGACAAACTACGCTCAATCAATCACCCGAGGTGAACGCCCCGCGACACCCAACCTCGGTAGAGGACGTGAGGTCAACACCTTAGGAAAAGCTCTCTTTGATATGCGTGAGGCTTTGGAAGGCCGGCGCTATGTAGAGAATTACGTATCCAGCCTAACCCATGAACTAAAGAGTCCACTAGCCGCTATCAAAGGAGCAGCGGAATTACTGCATGAGGATATGCCTACCGAAAAAAGGGTGAAATTCATACAGAATATTCGGCGTGAAACCGAGCGCAGTGAGTGCCTCGTGCGCGACCTTCTCCAACTTGCCGAACTTGAACGTAAAGCCCAGCTCGAGAATAAGCGCAGATTTGATTTATCTCAACTATGCTACGAAATCATCCATGAAGCCGCAGCACATATGGACGAAAAAAACCTCACCATTGACTCACACATACTGGCTAATATCAAGATTACTGGCGACGCCATGATTCTCAAACTTGCCATCAACAACATTCTCGAAAACGCGATCGGCTTCTCCCCTGAAAAAGGTGAAATTACCTTCTCGCTCAGCTCAGTAAATGAACAAGCCATCCTGACAATCCGTGATCAAGGGCCAGGAATCCCCGAGTATGCTGAGCAGCGCGCTTTCGAGCATTTCTACTCGCTACCACGCCCCCATAGTAACTACAAAGGCACAGGGCTTGGACTTCCG
>CBFHKM010000022.1:12444-21936 GCA_965656385.1 Oceaniferula sp. | reverse complement strand
GCATAATGATAAGTAGCGCGGTCACCCCGATGTATTGAGGATCCTTGATAGATGGTGACGTTTTTAGAGAGGGTGATTGTTTTCGTCGCTGCGTTGAGCAGCACTTTTTCGGCAAAGAGTTGGATGCCTGGGATAATTCTACCGTTGCTTAAAGTGGTGGATTTTTGGCGAACGGCAACTTGGCCTTTTAAGACCGCCGTCTCCTTGCGATTGTTTACCAGTGCATGCCCAGCTTTCAGAGTGATGCCGTTATCACCAGTGACGACCACATCGCCTTTGTAGAGAATGGTTTGTTCCTTCGCATTATATTGAATGCTACCATCATGGTCGACACGCAGGCTTTTTGGCGTCTCTGGCATTTCTGCAAAATTGGCCCCGAGCAGGTCGTCTTCGTTAGCTAAGTTAGCCCTATCAGAAATGTTTTGACCTGAGCTTGGTAATGCTAGGAGTGCCGTAATGGCCAAGCAAGATAGAGAGTGAATGCAATTACCGAGATAGCTCATTAGGTGGATACTGGTCGAAACTACCGTGACGAGTAAAGGTCAAAGCCAGCACAATTTGGTGCCAGAATCGAATAGTGTCGGTCTGGCGCTTTAGCTGGGCTCTTATTGAGTGCGATTGCTGTGCAAGCTATCGCTGAATAAGGGTTTGTTGACTGGCAACACCATTATTGTTTGATGGTGGGTTACCCATGGAGCGGTTCATTCTCTGAGCGGCAAGTTGCTTGGCCAAATTGAGGAGCCAAGCTTTTGCTAGAGGCTTCATGAGCGATAGCCCCCAGGTGAGGAGGATTTGTTTGCTGGTTTTGGGAGCCGCGACTTTCTGAGATTTTTTCGGGCGCTTGATAAGCAGGGTCGTCATGAGGCTAGCGAGAACCGAGCCCGCAAAGATTGCCTTAGGCTTGCGCGTGAAAATAGTTCGAACCAAGTTTTTCGGCTTTAGCTTGCTGGTGAACGCTTGCTTGCTTTGACTAATAGATTGGCGGTTCGATGCTAACTGAGCCACCAATTCTTGTTTGCGAGCCGCTGCTTCAGTTATTTGTTTTTTGCGAGCCATAGCTTGTCGTTTTCAATTTCTTTGCGAGAGAGTTCAAATAAAGGCGTCGTAGGTTGCTGTGTAAGCTTGAGGTAACAGGCGATAGCAATAATCCCGTGCATGATTGCTAGAGCTAGAGCAACTGCAGCCCAGCCCGGAAGCCATCCTATCTTGTCTTGAAGCCATTGATCTGCGATGGGTGCGAGTATGCCAGTTGTAGCCGCGAGCAGTAGACTCCACAAAAAAAAGGCTGAGAGGGCTAGTACGATGCCGTGAACGACTTTTTTGCCTGTGTAGGACGCGGCCTCTTTGGCCTCGATCGAAACAAGCTCAAGGCGCGCAGCTATAAATCCAGACAGGGTATGTGATACCGTTCCTGGGGCATGAGGTTGTTCTGATACGAAATCGTCAGTTGCTGGGGCAGGGTTCATATTTTCTTATTATGCAAAAAGCGAATGTTTGAGCTTCTCATCCCACAGAAAGATTACGATGTTTGGGGATTACGGTGTGTTTAAACCTGTGTAATCTGATGCACATAAGCGTGAGTAGGACAGTGCACTGGTGAGATGATATCGACCCTGTAAAGGCAATGTAACTTGCCCGCCCGCTGAGACCATCATGCTAGCATCTGTGGCACCTATGACATAAGAATGCGCAGATTAGCGGCGAATAACGAGGCCAATGATCACGCCGATACCTAATGCTGTCAGTACGGATTTGGTGGGGTGATCGCGAACGTATTGTTCGGCATCTGCATGAGCTTCTTTCGCCTTTACGCGGCCTTGCTCGACTTGCTCACTGGCAACTTGTTTGATTTGTTGCGCTTTCACACCAGCTGTCTCTTTCAAGTCATTTGCTTTGGAACCAGCAAACTCGCGAAATTGCTGAGCTTTTTCAGTAGCTGCTTGCTTGAAATGTTGTGCTTTGGCTCCAGCTTCTTGGGCGATTTGTTTGGCTTTGCTGCTTGGGTCTGCGACTGCTGATCGGAGATCGTTAGCAGCTGATTGTGATTTGAATGCATCGCTGGCGGGTCCGTCAGCCATGAAGTTTGTGTCTGTGAATGTTTCGTCCATTTTTTTAATTGTTTGTTTAGTGGGTTCTGAAGGGATGAATTGCTGTGATTGTTGCCGTTGTAGCAGCGCCGCGTGGCTGTAGTTTATTGCGAGAGACGGTATGGCATTAAGTGAGGGGATAAGCCTTTGTAGTCATTGCTAGTGAACTAATCACATCGATCATTACAATAACATCTGGAAACAAGAATGGCACTTTTTTTTGCCTAACGCAAGATGTCCTAGAGGAAAATATGCTTTATTTCTTTCGGGTGAGACACAAGGGCTCAATGATGATCAGAGAAATGGGTTGGTCGCACTCTCCTCTTCAATGCTTGTGGCTGCGCCATGCCCTGGATAGACCCTTGCTGAAGGGGGCAAGCTTAGCATTTTTTCTCTGATACCTTTTATAAGTAGATTCATGTTTCCCTCTGGTAAGTCAGCTCTGCCGATGCCACCGGCAAACAGCGTATCACCACCAAAAACAAGGTCGTTATGAATAAAAACGATACTGTCAGGTGAGTGGCCAGGTACATGTTCCAGTTTGAAGTTAAGGCCTCCAGCGTCTAATTCAGAATGCCCCTCCAGAAGTTGGTCCACGACGTATGGTCTGATGTTGATAGGTATGCCTGACTGTTGTAATAGGATTTCGAGTGTAAGGTTTTGATCATAGGCACTATATGCATAAAGCGGTATGCCTTTTTCGGCTAATTTAGCGGCATCTTCGATGTGATCATAATGCTGGTGAGTGAGCAGCAGGCAGCTTGGTGTCTCGTTCAGGTCATCGAGCCATTGGCTTATGCCCAGAGGCGCATCAATAAGCACACAATTACCTTCGTTTTTGCTTGAGCCGAGAAGGTAGCCATTGGTGTGCGCCATGCCGCCTGTGAAGCTTCGTATCTCAATACCGTAATCTGACATAGCTTTGATCATGCCTCATTTCTGTCTAAGCTCCATTCCAATTTGTGCCATATATGTGTATTAAAAGTGGAAAACGAACCTTCAAATGAACATGTTCTCTCAAACAGTGATCTTTTGAACAGTTTGTTGTTGACTGATGCAAATCTACAAGGCAATGTGTGGAAAATTAAAAACTACTATTGTCATGAGTACAACAACCACTAAAACTACATCCAAGCCAGTTACATCAAAATCCACCAAATCTGCAAACCCTGCCAAGTCAGCAGGTTCAAACACTGAAGAAGCAGAGTCGGTAGCGGCGGCTAAATCAGCACTTTCCCAAGCACAACCAAGCAACAAATCCATGGCATCCACTAGCGCAAACAAACCAGATGATAAAGTCATCGCAGCTCGTAAGAAGAATTTAGACCTCGCAATTTCACAGATCCAGAAAGATTTTGGAGAGACCGCGATCATGCGCTTAGGAGATGGGCATCGTGTTGACGTAGATGTGATTCCGACAGGGAATCTTTTGATTGATAGAGCCCTAGGGGTAGGAGGCTTTCCTCGTGGTCGTATCGTTGAGATTTATGGGCCGGAGTCTTCAGGTAAAACGACTCTCACCCTCACAGTAATTGCACAGGCACAAAAGAAGGGTGGCCTTGCTGCTTTTATTGATGTGGAGCACGCGCTTGATCCGGCCTATGCAGCTAAGCTTGGAGTTAACATTGATGATCTACTTGTTTCACAGCCTAACTCTGGAGAAGAAGCGCTTCAAATATGTGAGACTCTTGTGCGCTCAAACGCTATTGATGTAGTTGTGCTTGATTCGGTGGCGGCTCTCGTCACCAAGCAAGAGCTGGCAGGAGAAATTGGTGATAGCACTGTAGGAACCCAGGCACGTTTGATGAGTGCGGCAATGCGTAAGCTTACCGCTTTAATTTCCAAAGCCCGCACTACCTGTATCTTTACGAATCAGATTCGTGAGAAAATTGGCGTCATGTTTGGCAATCCAGAGACAACACCAGGTGGACGCGCGTTGAAGTTTTTCTCCTCAGTCCGTATTGATATTAGACGTATTGGTCAAATCAAAGCAACAGACGGGACTGTTCAGGGTAGCAGAACACGTGTGAAGATAGTTAAAAATAAAGTGGCGGCTCCCTTCACAGAAGCTGAATTTGATATTATGTATAATGAAGGTATTTCGTCAGTCGGCTCACTGCTAGATCTGGCCCTTGAGTTTGATATTGTACAAAAAAGAGGAAGCTGGTTCAGCTATTCAGGCAATCAACTAGCTCAAGGGCGTGATGGGGCAAAAGTAGCCTTGAAAGAAGACCAAGATCTTTACAACGAAATTGAAGTCAAGGTGAAGGACGCGATGGCGGAGGCGAAGGCTTAATTGCGCTGTGTTAGTAGCAGAGTCACTTTGTAGTGCGTAACTCATTTTAAACTAACAGTTTTTTGTTTGTAGCGTGTGCTGTCGTCATTGACGGGGCAGCACACGTTATTAATGTGACCCGTGGATCGCTTTACGGTAACAAGGCATCCTTGAAGCTTTTCGGTGGTATCGGGCAGGCTTTCATTTTCGATGAAAACTTGTGGCGATTCTTAGCTATTTGCCTGTAAATCATATTTTTGAAAAACGGGGGAGTGAAGTAGAATATCCAGCATGCACTAGCTATGTTGTTTGTAAGAAGTAGGCTGCGAAGCATTGCATTGGCACCAATCCAAAAGCGGTATTCACCAATACTAAGGCACTCAGCTAAGACAACATTGCCGCTTGGCTCGCCATCCATACTGCTGACTGTGCGCCATTCAGAGGGTAACATATTTGCTGTTTCTCCCTGGAGTGTGCTGAAGTAGATATCTCTACGGTGATCTAGACGGTGAATTATCTGGGAGGTGTGGTGGCAAATTAGGCATTCACCATCAATAAAAAGGATATGCCTGTGTTGGGAATACATTGGTTGATGTTATGAGTATGAGCTAGATCGGCTGTCTTGATCTGAACTTATTTTATTGCGTTAGCTGAACCGGGTAGTTGATCTCGATAGATTTCGTCGAGATTGTTTTCTGGTTTAAGCCATCCAAAAGCATGTATGCGTTCGATAGCGAATTGTTTCCTCTTGTGACTGTCTTGTTTTGCTGAGATTTGCAAAGTCACTCCAAGGGACCTCGAAGGGGATTTGGATAATGCTGCATCGAGTAGTTTGGCTGTTGTCGTTTGCCTTTGAACATAGGCATAAATGAGTTCTTCAGAATCAGGAGATTTTAAGATAAACGAGGACCACTCGAGTTCGTTGCTAAACAAGAAATTGTAGTAGTCACATCGCTCAATATAGACTCGTAATTCAGTTGACTTCAAACTGCCGGCGAGTAGCGCGGGTATGGCAAGGCAGTTGTAGCGCGCGTAAGCATCTAAATCTACCTTCAACCCATCTTTCGTCGATATGATACAAATTAATCGTGGATTGCTATTAGTGAAATTTGCTGCAAATCGAGCAGCAATTATGCCACCCATTTCAGCGACGTCCAAGAATGTGACCTTGCTAGCTGCATCACTTAGCATTCGCTTTGGATACTGATCGATTCGTTTTCTGATTTGGTCTTGGTGTCTGCACATCATGAGTCTCGCTTCAGGGTCTGTGGACATTCCAAAGTCGTTGGCGAGTTGGCGTGTTGCAGGCTCGTAGAGGCGAGCCGTCAGTTGGGCGAGTTTATTCCTTTTTAGATCAGCCTCATTTTGAACGCTCGCGAGATTTTTATTGGGGGCAGACGTGTGCTTTGCGATATCGCTTGTTATTGCATCTAAGCTGGCTACTTCGGGCTCTTGTTTGTTAGTTTTATATTCACGCCATTCTTTCAGAGCAAAGGTGATTCCAAACGCACAGATGATGAACAGCCCTAATACGACCGAGCCCAATAATTTGAGCTTTGATGCGCGAGTCATAGGCTTTGGTGGGGAGGGGACCGCTGGAGCTATATGTTTTGCCAGGTGATCGATCTTATTATTGGTATCGGTTCTGCTGGATCTTGCTGATGACTTTGAGGCTTTGGCTCGTGCCCGTGGGTTTACATGATCTTTCTTTGCCTCCTTGTGTGGTCGCTGGTTGCTGTATCCTAATTCATTGATTTCGAGTGTGTTTTCAGCACCTGATCTCATCAGCTCTCGTAGTCCATCGAGAGCATCTTGGTTACCTCGCAAAGCATCGGCATAGCCGCACCAGTATTTGCGAGGCTCCGAACCGTTATCATCAAATATGGCATCTTCATCCATATTGAAGGCCACATCACGTTGCTTTTGAAGTTGATCCAAATAGGTTTGGTTGATGTCTTTGCGGCACACTCTTCCATCAAGGCTTTCATAAAGTTGGGGGCGGTTTTTTTTTATCCACCTAGCAAATGCCTCGTTGATGCCTTCAGCAAATTTTCTCGGTGTGCCAATACGGCGAGTGCATCGATCCCAAAACAGTTGAGTGTCTTCATTATGTCGTAGAAGCGATTCATACTCAGAGGCAAGAGCTTCTACATGAGATGCTGTGTATATTTTTCTGAGATGATCAAATAGACGGCACATGCCACTTCCCGCAGGTTCATTGTCGTTATCTTGAAAATACTCTAGATGGTGCTCACGAGACGGGCAGCTGACCAACATGCTTAAGTTGCCGGATTTGACGCGGTAGGTAAGTATATTGATGCCACAAAATGATGCGAGATTTCGCATAATGGATACCAAGGCTGCATGCTCGACCTCGTCCATCGACTCGTAGGAGCGCGATGTTCTAGTTTCTATCCAGTATGCTTTTTGGGCAAACATTATCTTATTCCTATAACAAAGTGAGAGAAATGATGAAGTAGGAACTTAATATTTCTTAAATTCCAATGAGGTAAATATGGGTATTAATCAGTCAGAGCTTCACGCTAACCATGAAGGTCCATCGTGAGTCGTCGTGGGTTTTAACAAATAAGAGGATATTAATCACTGGCTACCATGCCTTGTTGCCGTCCTCGTCATATGGGAGCCATAACAAGGATACGCTGCTGATAGTGATGTTTTTTTTGTAAGGCTTGATTGTTTCAACTTCTATTTTTACAGATTGGGGGTCAAATTCGAGTTTGAGTAGGTCGATTTCTTCAGACAGTTCGTGCTCGATTTCTACCAGATCTTGCTGAACTTTTTTGAGTTTTCTCTCTGCTATTCTTACATCTTGCCGTTGCTTGTAGGCGCGGCCAGCACTACTTGCGGTTCCGTATGTTGATGATCGTCGGCCACCTAACAGTGTTCCCAGTATGCCGCCGATAACTTTAGCGCCAATGTTCCAAGTCGCGCTACTTGACTCGGCTTCTTCGCGAGTGAGCGTGTGCTCTGCTCGTTCTAATTTTAATTCTAGTCTTTTGATTTTAGCCTCATACTTGTCACGGAGCTTTTCGACTGAGACGTCGCGCAGTTCGCGAGCATGAGTGGCCAGCCGACCGCGGAAAGCACCCTCATTTTCCCCCATTTGTGAATATTCTTTAAAGAGGGGACAATAAAAAATATTAATGCGCTCGTTTCGGTATATGTGTTCGGTGAAGTCTTTAGTGACCTGTTTGTAGTTGGCGGCGTTCATGGCGAAGCCGGGCAGCGTATCGAAGTCACACGCATTGCGTGGCTTTTTATCAAACGAAGCGATAGGTTGTTTGCACTCAGTATCGTTATTCCAGTCAATCCCTCCTGTATTTATGGTGTTGATGAAACGCACTGTTTTGGAGTCATCGATACCACATTTGCGTGAGTAAAAATGAACGTTCCCTTGTCGCAGTAAGTTAGGCTTGTAGGTAATCCCCTCAGATTCGCCAGCAAAGGGGGCGAAATACTCAGTGACGCCTGCGCCCACTATGGGGCGGGCTTTTACTTTTTGCGGTGATAAGCTGCTAGTAGGCATAGCCATGGGGTTGCTGCTTTGAGCTGCATTGGCAGTTTTGCTTTCGGTAGGAGCAAAACGCTCGCGCTTAGGATCCATCAATACTTTGATTTTTCTTCTGGTGAGAGGCCCGCACAAATAGCTCATTACCCAACGCACATGAAAAATTACAGGGTGTGTATCATGAACATTGTTCATGAGAAATACACGTGAGCCCAGGCCGGCGAGTAGTTCCTCCATCTGTGAGCGGTCGAAGCCGCCTTCCTGTGAGGCAGCAGCGCCCTCTAAGCCATCGAGTACGCGGGCCTTATCTCGTTCGGTTTGCAGGCGGCCAAGCCACCATGTTCCAATGTTTGATAGAGCTTTGTAATCAAGATCTACAGGGTTTTGGGTGGCTAATAGACAACCTAGCCCGAACGCACGCCCTTGCTTGAGCATGGTGATCATGGGTTTCTTGCTTGGAGGATTTGAGGTTGGCGGCAAAAAGCCGTATATCTCATCCATATACAATAGGGCACGCAAGCTGGTGGTGCCACTTTGTGAGCGCATCCATCCAAGCATTTGGTTAAGAAGCAGGCTGACGAAAAACATCCGCTCTGAGTCACTAAGATGAGCAATTGAAAAAATAGAGATGCGTGGCTTTCCCTTAGGGCTATGCAGCATCTCTGCTATATTAAGGGGCGGCCCTTCCATCCACGTTGAGAAACTGGGGGAGGCCAGTAGAGCATTGAATTTGAGGGCTAATTTATGACGCTCTTTAACATTCATAAAGGAATCAACATCAATGACGCCTACTTTATCGAAAGGTGGTTTTTGAAGGTGGCGAATAATGGACTCCAGGGTAAGGCTTTGCTCATTTTGCCAACAATGATGGAATAGGTTGCCGAGCAAGATCGCTTCTGGACTTTGTATGGGATCGGCATCGACACCGATGAGAGATAGTAGTGAGCTTACCGTGCTCTCGATGCGGTCACCGAGAAGTTCACTATCATCCATAATTTCAAACGGAGGTAAATCCAATGAGCTAAGAATAGATACAGGGATACCAGCTTTGCTCCCTGGTGTGAAAATATTGATATCAACTTTGTCCTTCAGTTGTTTGACGCGATCTGGGCCTTGCCCCCACGACTCAATGCCATCTTGCCACATGCTCGCTGTGTTTTCTGCAAATTGTTCGGGGGTTTGTCCTTTCTTAGCCGCGTCATCTTCATTGATCCACGGCCTGAAGTCAGAGGGATTCAAATCTGGGAAAGTAAGCATCAAGTTAGAGATGTCACCCTTTGGATCGATTACGATTGCAGGCACGTTATCCATCGCGGCCTCTTCGAGAATTGAAATACAGAGCCCTGTTTTGCCAGAACCCGTCATGCCGAGTACAACACCATGGGTAACAAGATCTTTTGAGTCATAGAGAGTTAAATCATCTATAAGCTTATTTTGTTTCAGATCAAAACCGCGCCCTAAGTAAAAAGACCCCAATTTTTCGTAATCACTTGTTTTAATCTGCATATAGCTATTTGAGGTTTTTCAAGTGGTTTTGGAAAGGAGTAATTAAAGGTGAGAGTTTTTAGAAAAAACTAGAGGTGGAATACCCTGAAATACGG
>CBFHKM010000022.1:0-12346 GCA_965656385.1 Oceaniferula sp. | reverse complement strand
GGTGTTTTATACTAAGGACATCATAATATTAAAGAAAACTTAAACTTTCTACTTGTCAGATTAAAAGTTTTTAGAATAATGAGCTTCGTTATGAAAACATTAGCTCTTTTTTCCATGATCGCGTCACTTTCAATACCGTCTGCATTTGGACAAACTCAAAGTGAAGTAGAATTTCTTCGTGCCCGTGCGGATGCTCACGAGCGTAAAATTAGTCAGCTCGAAAAAGATTTGAGCCGTTTGAAAGTAATCTTATCGGAAAAGTCGGCTGCTACTGAGGTAGTCAAGTCTGAGGCAGCGCCCGAATCGCCCGCAGCTCCATCAGTCAATGCACCAATCAATGCATCAGTTGAGAATAATGCCAAGCAATATACGGTGAAACCAGGTGATGTGTTAAGTCGTATTGCTACTGCTCACCAATCTAGCGTCAAAGCTATTCGCGAAGAGAATAAACTTCCCAGTGATCGTATTATTGTGGGTCAGCGGTTACAAATTCCAGCCAAAGTATCGAAAGCTCCTACGAGCTCATCTTCAAAATTGGCACCTCCGTCTGCAAAAAAGATGACCAAACACGAGGTGCAAAGCGGGGAGACATTCTATTCGATTGCTAGGCTTCATAATGTCTCTATTCACAGCTTACAGGAGGCTAACCCTAGGGTAGTGCCGACAAAGATGTATGTTGGCCAGCTATTGAACGTTGGAAGCCATGGCAAACTCGAAACAAACGCCGCGGTGGCTGATCGTTCAGGTAGAACACTAAACACAACCGCCAATATCAAGACGCCAAATGCTGAGCCATCAGCATCAACCAAGAAATCAGTGTCCAGAAAGTCGGAGTCAATTGCCTCTGTGGCAAATTCCGAGCCTAAGGTCAGAACAATCACAGTGGATCATCAAATCACTTACGGTCAATTCGCATCCAGACATGGTGCCAGCACCACACAGCTGAACGAGCTCAATGGTCTGAGCTTAAGCGGCAACACCACGCTGGCCAAAGGCTCAGAGCTCTATGTGCCACAATTTTAGTAAGAATTTGTTAGCGACAGGAAAACGCAAACAATTCTCCTCAGGGAGAACATAACGACGAAAAGGGCAGGGCGTCTGGTGGGTGTATCCTCCGGGCGTCCTTCTTTTTTGGCTTAATACCATCCACGGTTGATGAAATTATTTTAAGGGTATGACTCAACACTTGCCGAAAAAAGCTGTATTTTGAAGCAGACAAGAGATGTGGAGTATGTATTTTTCTTGTTGACCGAGAGACTGTATGTTGTAAATTATTACAATAATACATTACTTATTATTGGTTTTTCCAAATAATTAACCAATCTTAAGCACATTCTTCACATACATTCTTACTCAAGCCAGCAAACCCATGACCGAAGACAATAACCCCAAGCCAACGAAGAAAACTTCTGCGGTTCCACTTCGCAAAGAAACAGTGCGTGTCACACTCAAGGCAAATCCTAGTGATCGCAGTCAACAGGATGCACCCAGCGTACCGCCAGAGCCGGCACCCACAATAGCTCTCAAATCACCTTCATCTGGTGTTCCTGCTGTGCCGCCGCCGACTTCGTTGCCGCCACGAGCCCCTCAAGTTCCGCAATCTCCGCCGACGGTGAAACTGCAAACGGCTAGTCAAGCGCCCAACCCTGTTGCTGCTCCTACCGTAGCCGCTTCGACTTTTGCTGGAGCGGAGAATTTAGTGCCGCCACCCAAGCCGTCGACACTGAAGATTGCAACCCCTGATTTTACAGAACCAGTAAACCCAAATGCCGAAGTTCCAGATCCTGCTCCAACAGTTGGCCTAGCAACTCCGGCAACTCCTCCTCCCGTTGGGGCGTCAAGTCAGCCTCTTCCTAAGGCTACAGTTCAAATCACACAGGCGATGTCTGTGCCTGACGTAGCTGCTGGTGTAGCTCAGTTTACTACAGCGAAGGCTGATGACCTCGAGGATGCAGCCGCTGACAGGGCTGAATCTACGAACACGGCATTCTCTATTATGGCTCTTGTTGCTGCAGTCATTTTACTTGGATTGCAACTAGGTATGGCCAATGTATGGGTTAACGATGATACAGCAGAAAGTCCCGGATGGGGTCGGCTTTTTGATTGATTTACTCGCATTTTCTCACAGCACATTTATCTAAATGACTAAAGATTTAATCATACCTATCGTTCTGTTCGTCTTTGGTTGCCTAGTTGCTTACTTGGCATGGGCAACAGGCAATTTGCAGCGCTAACGCTACCGACCTGGTATGCTGTGAAGCATGTCTGGAAGCCTTGTTAGGGGGCTGGCTTATCTGTGGCTGCAATTGTAGATGTTGATCATTTCATCGCCACACCATCTAGCGGCTTGACGAATCATGTGTGTTGTACATATTTCGCACATGGCTAACGCATACAACGAAGCAAATTTTGAAGCCGAGGTGATTAACTCGGACAAGCCCGTTTTAGTAGATTTCTGGGCTGAGTGGTGTGGACCGTGTAAAATGATCTCGCCTCTTATTGACCAGCTTGCTGACGCAGTCGGTGACAAGGCAAGTGTTGGAAAAGTAGAGGTTGATACAAATCAAAGTCTCGCTGCAAAGTATGGGGTTCGCTCTATTCCTTGCCTGCTTTTTTTCAAGGATGGTGAGGTGAAAGACACAATTACAGGGGCTAACGTCACACTTGATCAGTTGAAGTCCAAGCTGGAAGAGCTTGCCTAAGATAGCCGTTAACTGAGCAGAGGAGCATGTCAAAGAGGCTCTCTGCCGCTCTCAATCACACTGCCGCGTGCCTTCCTGCAAGGTCCGCGGCATATTTCTGGCTGTTTTGTGTCTGGTTTATCGTGCTATGGCTGCTTTCATCTGGGAGTCCCTCCATCAAGCAGGTAGGTGAAATTCCTTATCTGGATAAAATCGTTCACTTCACTTATTTTTTCATCGGTGGGGCCTTACTAGCGATGGCCGTCGGTCTAAAGTGGCCACTGCTCTCGCGCAAAAAGCTATTTTTCTGGGTGATTCTTATTTGTGCAATTATCGGCAGGCTTGATGAATATCATCAGGGATTTGTCCCGGGAAGGTCAGGAAATGACACCAGTGATTGGCTTGCAGATATTATCGGTGGGCTGGGTGGCTGTGCCTTTATTCTTTGGTGCCTACTGCCCAGATTTCCTCTCAATCAAGGTGGCAAGAGGGGGTGAGTCGTTATTAAATTAGTGATGCGACTTAATATTTTCCATGAAATAACGCAAATTCCCTTGACTGGCGGCTAGTGGAGTGTATTTCTCCCCGCCCACATCAGGCGTATCGCTCGGTGTGTGGACCACTCAACGTTGAGTTACCCACAAGCAAATTTTAATCTAAATCAATTCAGAAAAATGGCCAGAGTATGTAGCATAAGAGGATCCCGCGTCCGTGTTGGTGGAAGAGTTCACCGTTCCGGTCTTGCCAAGAAAAAAGGTGGTATCGGTCGTCACGTGACCAAAGTGGTCAAACGTAGTGTCTCACCTAACTTGCATACCAAGCGCATCTATGTTCCTGAGCTAGGCCGTCATATCAAAGTTAAGCTCAGCGCCAAGGCAATCAAGACCATCAACAAGAATGGGGCCTACGCCACGCTAAAAAAGGCCGGCTTGATCTAAGTTATTTCATTTATATTTCAATCTAAAGACGGCGACCTTGGGTCGTCGTTTTTTGTGCCAAGGTTTCTCTTAACTTATACTACGTGAGTTCTTATATTGATGAGGTAAGATGATTCGCAAGCGCTTTGATTGAAGTTTCGTCGTGATGGCTGTTGATCGTGATGCGTAACCTAGCTGTGTGGCGGGGAACAGTCGGATATCGGATAGCAGGAACCAGAAACCCATTTTCTCGAAGCTCTGCGGAGAGTTTCAATGCTCTGTCTGAGTCGCTAACGATCCACGGAATGATGGCAGACGGGCAGGAGCCTTCTATTTCTGATATCACTCTGAATGACTCGATATTATTAAGCAGCTGCTTACGTAATTGGGAGCCTTGTTCACTTTGGATAATTTCGAGAGCTTTGCTGGCCGCAGCCGCTTGAGCAGGTGGTGGTGCAGTTGAATAAATAAATGAGCGTGACCGGTTGATCATGAGGTCAGCCCACACACGAGTAGTAGCTAGGTAACCTCCAGCTACCCCCGCCGCTTTGCCGAGTGTTCCCATTTGAAAGTCAATTTGATCTTGGATGCCGAGTTCTTCGGCAAGTCCCATACCTGTGGGGCCAATCACCCCAAGAGCATGAGCCTCATCCACCAACAGCAAGCAGTCATATTGTTTACAAAGCTTATTGATTCTATCAAGTGGTGCCATATCACCATCCATGCTGAAGACTGATTCTGTGATAACTAGAATGCGACTATCTTGATTCGCCTTTTTCGTTACCGATTTAAGGATGGATTCTAGTTTTTCTGTGTTGTTGTGTGGGTAAACACGAATGGTCGCCCCGCTCATGCGGGCCCCATCAATAAGGCTGGCGTGGCACAACTTGTCTAGTATGACTGTATCTCCTTTGCTCAGGAGGGAAGTGATTACTCCTATCGATGTTGCATAGCCTGAAGAAAAGCTCAAAGCGGCCTCTGACCCTTTGGCCTTTGCTATAGACTTTTCTAAGTTCAGATGTGGCTCCATGGTGCCACATACGAGTCGTGATGCGGTCGAGCCGGCGCCATAATTTTCAATCGCATCTCGGTATGCTTTTTTAACCTCAGCATTTGACGAAAGGCCGAGGTAGTCGTTGGAGGAAAAATTGACTAGTGAGGTGTCAAGATCTGGAATGCGCCGCAAAAGTGACGCGCCCTCAAGAGCGGCTAGTTCATCCTCAGGTAATCGCATATGCGAAAAGTTAATAGTGGCTCGCCCTGTGAGACCAGCGAATTAATCAGCTCTGGGGCGCTCCAGTGCCCAGCGGAGTAGTTTTTCAGAATCAGACCAGACGTTTTTCGACGTGGCGCCAAGAACCACAACAATAGCGCTTTGTCCATTGAGTGTGCCACTAGAAACCAGGCAGCGTCCGGACGCGCGCGTTGTTCCAGTTTTCATGCCATTACAATAATTTACGGTTTTTAACACCTTGTTGGTGTTACTCAGCTTCTTTGATCTACCATTATCGTAGCGGAAGGTGTATGTTTGAGTATCCATGATGCCGCGTAGGGTAGAGCTATTAAAGGCCGCTCGACCACAAATTGCCATATCGCGGGCCGTTGAATACTGACCGCTCGCGGTGAGTCCATGTGGATTGAGGAAGTGCGAATCGCGCATGCCGAGGCTGCGAGCTTTTTGGTTCATTACTTTTGAAAAATTGGCTTCGCTACCTGCAACGCTCCTTGCCAGTGCACGCGCCACATCATTACCGCTTTTTACTAGTAGAGCTCCAAGTAGGCTACGTCGTGAATAAACTTCACCTGGAAGAATACCCAGTTTGGTTGGTACTACCCAGGTATCACTTTTATGAATACTAAATCGGCGACTCAGACTTCCATGATCCATGACACAGAGTGCCGTCATCAGCTTTTGCGTGCTGGCCACAGCGCAGCGTTCGCGAGAGTTCTTTTCGTATAGGACTCTGCCACTTGCATAGTCTACAACAATGACTCTGGGGGCTGCTATTTGCGGAGCCGGTGAGCTTGGGGTAGTTGCGAACTTTACGGGAGAGGTAGAAACTGATACTTTGGCCGGCGCTGTTAACTGCGAACTTTGGAATCCATGAGGCCCTTGAACACATGACGACAGGCCGAAAACAGCGAGCAATTGAAGGAGTGGAAAATAGCGCATAGTCAAAAAAAACTCTTCATTCATACTCCGTCTTTGTGAGTACAGTTGAGTAGTAAGAGAGCTGCCCCCATCAACAACGTTGTGCAGCCAGTTGGTATTGTTTAAGATTCGGCTAACTCAATGCTTACTGGTGCACGCTCTAATGAATCTATTTGGAAAAACTCCACGGCATCCGCTGGGAAGTTAAACATCGCGGCCACGAGATTGCTTGGGAAGGCCTGGCTTTTGTTCCTGTAATCACGGACGTTACCATTGTAGAAGCGTCGGGCTGATTGCAAGCGGTCTTCGGTGTGGATGAGCTCTTTTTGGAGTTTAAGGAAAGCTTGGTCCGCCTTCAGATCAGGGTAGGCCTCAGACAGCGCAATAAGATGGTTGAGTCCGGAGATGAGTTCTTGTTCTGATGTCGCCTGTTTTGCAGGGGAACCATCGTTTGCCTTGCAGAGGTCGCGTTGGGCAATGATGGATTCCAGCACTTCTCGTTCGTGTTTGGCGTATTCCTTGGTAACTGTGACCAGATTGGGGACCAGGTCATAGCGCCGTTTGAGCTCTGTATCGATGTTTGCCCAGGCATCACGGATGTGGTTGCGGATGGTGATCAGGGCATTGTAGGTTGCGCTGACATAGACGATGGGAATGCCGAGGATGGCAACTAGCATAATAATCGGGATCATGGCTATGCGAGGATGTGAGAGGGTAAAAGGGAACGGATTTTTTGCAGCTTACGTAGGTACTCGCGCATTTCGTAAGTGGAGCATTTACCGTGATAAGCAAGTGCCAATGTGCGGCCTTCTACTTCAATAATAAGATCTTGCTCATTGAGGAGGTAGTCGATCATCCGAGCATTGCAAAAATCGTAAGCGAATTTTTTGTCATTTGATTTTACTTGGTAGCGTCTGGAAAACTCAAGGGACTCAAAATCGATGTCATCAAAGCCAAGAGCCTGTCCGAGTTTCGCAAAAAACCCTTCTGGCTTGATGATAAGTTCAGCAAAGTTTCGAGGTAGGGACAGTGCGAAGATCGTAAAATGGTGATGCTGGGTGTTTGTTCTGCCATCGCTGCCACTCGAGCTGGTCTGGTAGTGATATTCAAAGAATGTGACAGCCTCTCCGTTAAACTCACCAGTGAAGATATTTTGAGCATAACGATTGGTGCCCTTGCCAAAATCCTCCAGAAAATGAAAACGTTTGGGGATGTTGCTGTCTTTATGGGCCGAGAACCTGAAATTAAGCGTTGTTGCTAGCTGCTGGAGCGCAGCCTGGCGTTTTTGCTTAGTAATTGCAGTATATATGATAGCCCCAATGGCAAACACCACAAACAGTAAGAATAACAATGGCATGGATAAAGTTGTAAACATAGCTAAGAGCGGGACTTAACCAAGTGATGATTTAGAGTAGATGGCTGTGTGGGCTAGTGATCTACTTAATAACGACGAGGAACAAATATAGAGCGGATTACAAGCAGCAAAAAGGCCATGAGTGCTAGGGGGATAGTAAGTAATACCGCTAGTATGATGATGGGAATCAAAGCTAGCTTTCCCCAGCTTCTGCTCCGCAAGAGCATGAACCAGCGGGTTAGTAAAAGGGGTATACGGGCCTTCCAAGGCAACGACTTGTGGAAGTTTTTGAAGAGCTTTTCAGGATCAAGATCGGTCTCGCTGGAATCCGTGCTACCGGTGCTCGTGGGGCTGTTGCCCCCGAGACTGCCGCCAGGGCTTTGAGGTTTTTTTGCACGTGCCCGCGAGCGCTCACCCGTTGAGCTCTCCGGGGTGAGTATCTCATCGATCTCAATGGGCTTGCTTTCAGGCATATGCTACCCTCCGCGGCTTATCCTTGTTGGAGGGTTTTCTCGGTTTCTGCCTCGATAATAGCAAAGCGCTCACGATGCAGTGATGGATCAGTGCGGAAAGTTAAGCGCCCGCTGTGTGACCGCTCAAGCTCGACAAATAAATTGGAGTCTTCGTTTTTAAAGCGATTAAGAACCTCAGTGTTGACTACAATAACAAGATCGCCGAGTTGGCCTTCACCGCGCTGAATAACGGTATTGAGCGCACGCTGAACTTCTACGCTCATGGTCATTGGGGTTTTTACCCTGCCACGTCCTTCACAGTAGGGACATGGCTCAAGCAGGCTGTCACGTAGTGACTCATTGAGGCGCTGGCGAGTCATTTCCATCAGTCCGATGGAAGAAATTTGTAAAACTTGCGTCTTCGCCTTATCTCGTTTTAGGCGCTCTTTCATTGCCCGATACACTGCTTGTTGGTCACGTCGGTGACGCATATCGATGAAGTCGACAACGACGAGGCCTCCGATGTTGCGCAATCTAAGTTGACGGGCTACTTCTTCAGCAGCCTCGACATTGGTCTCCATTAGCATTTTATCGACATCCTTGGAGCCTCTATTGCGCCCTGTGTTGACGTCAACTGTGATCATGGCTTCAGTTTCATCGATTACCAAATATCCTCCGCATTTGAGCCATACTTGGCGTGAAAAGGCTTCCTCGATTTGTTTTTGGATGCCGATTTTTTCGAAGATTGACTGGCGTGACGGCAAGTACTGGATTCGGCGTTTTGCTCTGCGTGAAATACGCCCTGCAATTTCACGCATTTCGTTGGTGGTTTGTTCATTGTCGCAGATCACTTGGCCGACATTGTCGGTCAGGAAGCTACGCACGCTGCGTTCGATCAAGTCAGGCTCGCGATACACGCAAACAGGGGCCGGTGTGCTGTCTCGTTTGTCCTCGACGGAATACCATTGCTCGAGAAGCATTGCTAAGTCCCTCACAAAGTGACGTGCCCGCTGACCAGTAGCAACGGTGCGCATGATGATGCCCATGCCCTCAGGGACTTGCAGTTTTTGCATGATCCGACGAAGGCGTTGTCTTTCCTTAGGGTCATCTACTTTGCGGGAAATACCAAACTGGTCTGAGTAAGGAGTGAGAACCAAGTAACGCCCAGCTAGCGAAATATTGGTAGTTACCCGGGGTCCTTTGTTGCCAATGGGGCCTTTGGAGACCTGAATCATGATTTCTGACCCTTGGGGATAGATACTAGGGATGTCTTTGGAACTGATGCGCTTTTGCTTCTTCCTTTTTTTGCCTTCTCTTTGAATTTCTTCTAATCCACCATCAAGTGCTGCTGGAATGGCATCCCAAAAGTGAAGGAAAGCGTTTTTGTCGAGGCCGATATCGACAAACATCGCCTTGAGCCCGGGCTCAATATTTTTGACGGTGCCTTTGAAGATACCGCCAACAATATTGAGGTCGCCTTCGCGCTCGAGGTTGTATTCTTCGAGTGAGCCGTCTTCGATGAGCGCAACACGGCGCTCGAGCCTCTCTGCGTTTATGATGAGTGAGGCCCCCTCATTGGCTGATGAGGCGCCCAGTCCGAGAGCATTTTTGATTCGTTTGATCATGATGATTTTTTAATAGTGTTTAATGAGTGTTTGTAAGATTTTCTGAGGGTAGAGTTGTTAGCTTTCCTGTGTTATTCTTCAATAATAATGGCCTTGGGGGCTACTGATCCTTCTGCATCAGCTATTTGCCTGATTGATGGTTTTGCAATGCGAGGAGTTTCTGAAACGGTGTAGGCTCTGGCAATTGGAATGTCTGATATTTCGTTGCCAGTCTCGCCGCTATCGTCGTAAGCAACTGCAAGTAGGCCACCTTCATCTGGGAGTTCGATTTTTTCTCGTATCAGGAAGTCTCCTGAATGTTCTTTCATTTTAGTGAGAGGTAGTTTGAGCCCCTCATCTTTGGCAAAGAGCCCGCGCATGATGAGGTGCACAAGCGGGCCTGCTACCGCCCCACCACTACTACCACGTTTAACCGCCACAACCACAACATATTTAGGTTGATCGTATGGTGCAAAAGCGACTGTCCATGCATCGTGTGATTTGATACCTTTATCTACAGTTTGGGCTGTTCCAGTTTTGGCACATACATCTCGGTCTTTCACGGCAGCACTGCGGGCAGTGCCCCCGATTTCATTGGCAGCTGACCACATTCCTTTTCGTATGCGAGCCAAGTCTAGTTGTTTGACGCCATGCTCAACTAGGTTGGTTTTTAGCACGGGACGGTTGTGTAATAGTGTGCCTTGGTGGGGATGTATTACGCGCTTGATGATTCGGGGTTGGTAGTAAAGACCGTCATTAGCAATAGAGGACACAAGGGCAGCAAGTTGCAGCGGGGAAGCCGCGCTGTCTGATTGGCCAATGGACATCATTCCGGTGATCGATGGGGTGACTTTAGCTCCAGGACGTAATTGCTGTCGCCAGTAGCGGTTGCCAGGAATGAAGCCTGCTGACTCAGATGGTAGCTCTACCCCCGTTTTTGCTCCTAATCCTAAAAGTTGGAATGTATCCAGCATTTTGGTGTTGCCGATTTCATTAGCGATTCGCATGAAATAGCAGTTGCAAGACCTCTGAATAGATTCTTCCAGGTCGACTTGACCGTGCCCATTACGTTTCCAGCAATGGATTTTTATATCTCCATAGGCTATATATCCGGAGCAATACTCTGAATCTGATGCATGCCCATGGATGGATGCTGCAATAGCTGCAGGCAATTTGAACGTGGAACCGGGAGTGAAGTTGTTGATGGCCTTGTTGACTAGCGGGTTGGCTTGATTTGTGTTGTAGTTTTTCCAAGCGCCGGCATCAATACTTGGCACAAAGAAGCTGGGTGTGAAATCAGGTAGGGACGCCATCGCCAGAATTTCCCCGTTATTGGGGTCCATGACAATTGCTGCAGCTCTGCCTGCTCGTCTCAGTGTATTTTCCACCAAACATTGCACTTCAGCGTCTATGGTGAGTTCTACACGCGAGCCTACATCAGGCTTAATATAGTCAACCATTTGTAAAATTTTACCTTTGTCATTCTTAAGCAATGTCTTGATACCTTGCTCGCCGGTGAGGTAGCTGTTCATGGTAGCTTCGATTCCTGCTATGCCTTTACTCTCTCCAGTGTAGTGTTTGAATTTCTGCTTATCCTCTGGTGAGATTTCACCTTTTTCCCATTGTTTAACATAACCAAGGATGTGAGAGGCCAGTGAACCATACAAATATTGACGGCGAGGACTTACCTGAACGCTTACGCCGGGAAGCTCAAGATTGTGTTCCGCGAAATTGGCAAATTGATCATAGGTAAGATCATCACGAAAGGTAAAAGGAACTAAACCTCCATGTGTGATGTAATGGGTATCAAGTGCACTAGCACGGTATTTTTTATCAAGCTTATGGACCAGGAGCTTAGGGCGAACCCACTCATTGACAATTTTGTGAGTTTTGATCTGCCTGAAGTTTCTGACAGAGGGATCATCTTTGCCACGAGTTTGAAGTAGATAGCGTTTGTAGTCGTTACGGATTTCCTCAAGATTGAAGATGACTTGATAGTTTCGCTGGTTTTGAACGAGGACTTCGCCGTTGCGGTCAGTAATGTCGCCACGAATGCCGGGTTCACGAATGGTAACCTCATAGTTGGATGGCACCTGCTGAAGAAAGCGTGGGCGCTCTTTTATTTGGTATTGGTAGAGTCGCGACACTAAAGCTCCAAACCCAATTAAAATAAGGGCAGTGAGAATATAGAGTCTAAAACTGTAACGTGGTTCTACCATAATAGGTGCGTGGTAAATCAGTCAATATAGCGGAATTTTTGTCGAAGTCCCTCGTAGCGGATGTTGTAATGATAGCTGGAGGCGAGTTGTGAAATAATCCAAAAGATGAATGGGGATGCAAACATAGTGAGCGCGCTGGAGAGATATATACGATACAAGACACTGGGAGGGAATGTGAAATCCCCACGGACAAAATTGAGTAGAAGATACTCAGCGAAGAGGTATGAGAAGATGCCAACGCCTGCCAGTATGGTAGATGTGTGCCACTTTGCCTTTCGAAAAAGAGGCTGCATAAATTGCATGAATAAGCCCATCATCGCGTAAAGGATCATGCTGTATCCAAATCGTAGTGATTCAACCGGATCTGCATAGATGGTTGAATCACCGCCCTGGGCACCCAGCGTGTGTTGAGCATCCCACAAAAACCCGCAAATGAATGCGAGCAAGAGCATGGAGGCAAAATCCACACAGACACAGCAACATAGATAGACCAATGGAAGTATCAGTATCCGCGCGCCGAAGAGGGTCGCAATTGCTGGTGAGAACTGCTGGGCCATGCAAGCCGCAAGAACAAGTAATATAAGGCTGAAGTGATACTTATTCATCGACCTGTAGAGTTTGCCGTTGCTGCCCCAATCTCCCTAACGGAGGTGAGAGGTTTAGGAATTTTCACGAACACTGTCTTAAGTGCTTTGAAATCCACTGCTGGCTCAACAAGTGCTTCTCCGAACAAAGGGCCTGGCTCAAATGTCTTGATAGTTCCGAGAAGAATGTCTGCGGGGAAAAGTCCACCCCGCCCAGTCGTTAAAACCAACATGCCAGGTTTGATGTTGGCGTCTTTACTGAGGAAGCGCAACAGCAGGTGGGGTGACCCTTCAGCTGTGTCACGCAGACCGCTGACTATTCCAGCTTCGGGGGTGCCGTCAATTTTTGCCGATACTTGGCATTTTTCGTCGGTAAGTAAAAT
>CBFHKM010000021.1:0-22338 GCA_965656385.1 Oceaniferula sp. | reverse complement strand
ACAAACTTGAGTGATGGAGGCGTAGAGCAGGACCCGAAAAAAGATGGATTTAGCGGATACTCTAGGCAAACGAGGGTGACGGGGTCAATTACTCGGCAGGGAAAGAGTGCTCTTAATGTTCGTAACTCAGCACTGGGACGTTATCAGGCTCTCATTAGCAAGGCGGTGGAGCTTCAGTGGCGGCGTAACTGTGAACAGCACCGAGATCATATTGTGCCTGGAGTCATTTCGATTCGTTTTTATGTTGATGAGGGTGGAGGAGTCTCTGGTATTAAATTTCAGGAAGTGATTGGAGCGAACTTCATTGAACGTGGCTTTACCCAGCGTGCGCTGAGACAGGTTGAGCTTCCTGAAATGCCGCAATCTGTGCAAGAAGAGTTAAAAGGTGAGTCTCTCGAGTTAATTTATAACTTTTACTTTTAGCGGGGCTCCGTGCTGAGTTGCATGCGCAGTGGGGTTAAAAATAACGATTTCCCGCTGGATTATTGGCGGGTGAGGGTGCATCACTTTGCAAGTTCATATTACATACTATGCATATACTCATGAATAATACGGAGCCTGCCGCCTGGGAGGTGGTGTGGAATTTCTTCCGCCAGGGCGGATGGTTTATGATCCCCATTCTTGCGTGTTCGCTGGTTGCTGTATCGGTAGTGGTCTACAAACTGATGACCTTAGGGAAGGGCTTGATTATTCCCGCAGCTTTAGAAGCTGATGTAGATAAAATTGATCTGAAGGCAGAAGCCGGCGAGTTAGCTAGCCTTGCGTCGCGCTGCCAATCAGGAGAAAGCTCGTTGGCTAGGTTGTGCGGTGTGGCATTTGACGCTACGGACCAACAGCAGGGGGAGGTCCAAGAGGCTGTACAGTCTGCCGCGCGCGAGGAAATCGTCAACATGCACAGCGGCATGCCTATTTTAGAGGTGGTCATTACGATTGCTCCACTACTTGGCTTGTTGGGGACGACCAGTGGTCTGGTGCTCGTCTTTGCCAATGTAGGGCAAGGTGCTGATCCAGCTAAGGTTGGGCAGGGTATTGCTATGGCGCTCAATACGACGGTGGCAGGTCTTGTGGTTGCCGTTCCAACGGTCATCGCTCACAGTCACTTTAACCGTAAAATTGAAACCATGGCAGCTCGATTAGAGGTGATCATGGGTAAGGTGGTGGCTACGTGCCAACAGTTCAAAACTCAATAAGCTATTACCAAGTCGCTCTGTGGAGTTCCAAAGACCTATTCGTAAAATACCGGCGGTGCCGATCATTCCTTTGATCGACATCTTGGCGATTTTGTTGATTTATTTTGCAGTATCAACTGACCCCAAGAATAAGCGGCCAGTGATGCATATTGAGCTAGCCTTGGCTCAGGACAGCGCCACTGTCGAAGTGGTCGAGCCTGCGGCTGTCTTGACGATCCAAGCAGACGGAAGCCTTACACTTGATGCAACCCGTATTCAGCAGGGTATGTTGGTTGACTATCTCAAAGTTTTCCGTGACAAGTTTCCAGAGCGCAAACTTGAACTGGAGCCAGATAAGGGAATCCCGCTTGAGCGTTTTATTCAGGTGCAAAATGCTCTCATTGAAGCCGGCATTAACCCCAGAGATGTTCCGTCTCGGGTGAAAATACCTGAGTCTGTTTTGAAGCAGGGAGCTAATCTAGAAAACTCATTTAAATAATTGAAACCATGGTCTTAGAAATCACACAGTATGGAAATCCTGTCTTACGCAAAAAGTGTAGTAAGATTGAGGTCGTCGATGATGATGTACGCAAGCTGGCAGATGATATGATCGAAACGATGGAGGATGCTCAAGGCGTTGGCTTGGCGGCCCCTCAAATCGATAAGGATATCCGCATGGCAGTTGTCGATGTATCCCACGACCCAGAGTGTATTTCTTTTCTTAAAGTCAATGGTGCTGATGCCAAGATGGAGGATGTTATGCCGCTTGTATTTATAAACCCAGAGCTTGAATTAGATGGGCCTCGCGAAATTGAGACAGAGGGCTGCCTCAGTATTCGTGATATTCAGGCCAAGGTGAAACGACCAAGCATTGTCAAAGCATTACTGCCACAACTTGACGGATCTGTGCTTGAAATTGAGGCTGATGGACTACTCGCACGTGCCTTGCAGCACGAGGTTGATCATTTGAATGGTATACTCTTTGTTGATCGCATCAGCCCAGCAGCGAAAGTGAGTGTTAAGCGCAAGTTGAAACGTTTGAGCAACTAAAAGTTTTGATGTCGATATGCTGATTGCTTGCCTGATCTTTTTGAATTTTTTAGAATCAACACGTGGCAGACAAACACGAGGGTAATTACCGCCAACTTGAGGGGCTAAGCGTCCGTGTCGATGATATCGTCTACATGCCTACTCTCGATGCGCCCGCTGATAAGCCACACCCGTTTGTTTATTTCATTACTATCCACAATGAATCCACCGAGAGGGTGCGAATTCTCGGACGAAAGTGGATTATACGTGAAGGTTGTGGTGAAGTTACCGTCGTGGAGGGTGACGGTGTGGTGGGGCAGACTCCAGTGCTAGAGCCTGGCGATGATTTTTCCTACAATAGCTATCATGTCACTAAGACGAACGCAGATGTAAACGGCGCTTTCTTTGGAACGACGGCAGCAGGAGACAAGATCCGAGTGAGGATGCCAGACTTCAGGCTCGAGCTGCCTGATTGGGTATGAATCGCTAAACTTGCGTTTAGAGACGCAACATGGAGTCATATCTACTTATGAGATCCGTCACAATGGGCACCGTTTTTCGATGCCTTACACATGCACCAGAAGATTTTCTTTTTCTCTTCGACAACTAATTTGACTGGTGAGAAGCCAGTTCCTTTGTGAGCTCCGTCACAGAAAGGCTGATTTGTTGATAAGCCACATGAACACCAGAAGTAGGTTCCTGGCTCGACTTCTTGGGTTAAGGGTTTATTACCGCATGATTGAGGTTGATCCATGGACCATATGCTAACGAATACCTTGCTGATGGCAAGTCGTGATGTGTCAGTTTAAGTTGATCGGTGATTTGATCTACTGCGATTCTTCAATGCTTGGTTTGGCGTGCTTGGTTTTGCGCTGTGGCCATCCGCGGGCTAAAAATCGAGCCATGCGAGGGAATAGGATGAGATGGAACGGTAGACAGACGCACCAATAAAGGCGTCCTAATAAGCCCTTAGGGCGGAAGGTAGCAGTTTGATGAAGTTGTTCATCAATGACTCTGAACTCTAACCATGCCTCACCAGGAACTTTCATTTCCGCATAGAGCGCGAGACGCCCTGCATCTCGGTCTGCTACAATGACGCGCCAGAAGTCGAGAGCATCACCAGGCTTGATGTCGCCTAGGTTTTCGTCGCCACGTCGCATACCAATACCACCAATCATTTTGTCAAAGAAACCACGTAATTTCCACGCCCAAAGCATACTCGGCCAGCCGTTTTTGCCACCCAGCTCCCAGAGCGCATCGATTACCTGATCGCGAGGGGCTTTGAGTTCTATCACTTGGGCGTCACTCACGATGCCATGTTCAGGAATGCGAATATTTTTTATTTGTTGTGGGCTCAACTCGCCTGATGAGAGTGCGCCATACCAGCTTGAGGGCACCCGATTCTGGGCAATAATGGAAAGGGCACGTTTGATTGCTTCATCGTAGCTGATGAGGTCTAGAGGTATAATTTCACGTATCGACTTTTCGCGACAAATTGTTTCCATGTGCAGGCTGCCGACCAGCGCTTTGGCGAGTTGAAAGTTAGTAGATGTGACCAAGCAGAGCCAGTAGGAGGAGAGCTGTGGAGTGAAGAATGGAACGGGGATGATGAAGCGAGTTAGGCCGCGTGTTTGGGCGTAGCCAAGAAGCATGTCACGATAGGTGAGTAATTGAGGCCCTCCTATGTCGTAGGATTTGCCGAGACATTCAGGCTGTTCACTGACACCAATAAGGTAATCGATTACGTTGCGGATGGAGATCGGTTGGCAAAGAGTTCTGGCCCATTTTGGGGTGATCATGAAGGGGAGCTTCTCGGCTAGATCACGAATAATCTCAAAGGAAGCGGATCCAGATCCAACGATAATCGAAGCACGCAGGGTAGTAAGGGGTATTTCTGACGATTGGAGTATTTCAAACACCTTGTTTCGAGAAGCGAGGTGCTTAGAGAGTACGCTGCCATCTGGCATTTCTGGCAATAGCCCTGAGAGATAGATGGTTTGTTGGCATTGGCTGTTTTTAATCCAGGTTTTGAAGTGCTCAGCGCATTGGCGCTCATGGTCACTGAAGCCTTCGCCAGCTCCCATTGAGTGTATCAAGTAATAGGCGACGTCAATATCATCAGGGCAGGGAGTCTGTTCATCGGGTGAATTGAGGAAATCTAGTTCGATAATACTAAGCCGATCACCAAAAAGATTACAAAGTTCAGCGGGCAGTCGATCTTTGTTACGCACGACGGCAACAGCGTCATGATCGGTTTCACTGAGTGCCGAGAGCACGCGTAGGCCGATGTAGCCGTTTGCTCCAGTAATGAGATACTTCATGAATACTTTTACTTATATATGCCAGAGATGAAAAACACCATGGCAAAAAATGACTCCCGAATCTCTCAAAGATAAGGGAGTCATGTCGAGAAAAGGTGAGCCGTTAAGCCTCTGCAGCATCTAAAATTTGGTTCAACACATAGGGAAGAATACCTCCAGAGAGGTAGTAGTCGACTTCTGCTGGCGTGTCGATGCGCACGATAAGGGATACGTCGAAGCTTGATCCATCTGACTGGGTCACGGTGAGTGTGGCGTCCTGCATGGGTGTTAGTTCGCCAGTAAGGCCAGTGACCGAGAATGTTGCGTCGGCTAATCCTGCGAGCTTGTCGTAATCAGCTTTGTTCTTGAAGTTGAGTGGTAACACTCCCATGCCAATAAGGTTGGAACGATGAATGCGCTCAAAGGACTTGGTGATAACTGCGGAGACACCCAGAAGACGTGTGCCCTTGGCTGCCCAGTCGCGGGATGATCCCATGCCGTAGTCTTCGCCTCCAATTACAATGAGGTCAGTGCCATCGGCTTTGTAAGCCTGTGCGGCATCATAAATGAAGGATGGTTTGCCACCTTGCTTCGCTGCGATCTCTTGGTCAGGTGCGGGGACATCAGATGGGCCAAAATATTGAGTGTAGCCACCTTCTGTGCCATCACACATTAAGTTTTTGATGCGAACGTTGGCAAAGGTTCCACGCGTCATGACGCGGTCATTTCCACGGCGTGATCCAAAGGAATTAAACTTTGCTTTCTCGACACCGTTTTCGAGTAGGTATTGTCCAGCTGGTGAGGTGGGGACAATTGCGCCAGCAGGGGAAATATGATCTGTGGTTACGGAATCTGCAAAGATTCCCAGTGCTCGTGCATTGACTACGTCCTTCGCTTCAGTTGCTGGAGTGCGTGAGAAACCGTCGAAGAAAGGTGGGTTTTGAATGTAGGTGGAATCGTCATCCCAGCCAAAGGTAGGGCCTGTAGATGATTGGATATCTACCCAGTTCTGATTCGCACTATCGAGATCATTGTAGAGCTTGTTGAACACTTCAGGAACAAGAGCCGCATCAATGACTTCTTTGAGCTCATCAGTGGTAGGCCAGATGTCCTTGAGATAAACAAGATTGCCGTCTTTGTCGGTGCCGATCGGGTCGTTGGCGAGATCGAGGTCAACACGACCAGCGATAGCGTAGGCAACAACGAGTGGCGGTGACATGAGGAAACTAGCACGGACTGAACCGTGGACACGAGCTTCAAAGTTTCTGTTTCCAGAGAGTACGGAGGCTGTAACTAGATCACCTTCTTTGATGGCATCCTCGATTTCTGGGGCAAGGGGGCCAGAGTTGCCAATGCAGGTGGTGCAACCATATCCGACTGTTTGGAATCCGAGTTGATCAAGTTCTTTCTGGAGATTGGTAGCATTGAGGTAATCGGTAACAACTCGTGAGCCTGGTCCAAGCGATGTTTTCACATAGTGGGCGACACCTAGACCAAGCGCATTGGCTTTTTTGGCAACAAGACCAGCCGCAAGCATTACGCTTGGGTTGCTGGTGTTGGTGCAGGAAGTGATGGCGGCAATCAAAACACTACCGTGTTTGAGCTGAAGTTGGTCATGAGCTGCTTTCGCTTGAACAGAGGTCCCAGCTTCTTCAAGTAGTTCAGCCCCCGTGGCAGAGAAACCAGCTGGGGCATTGAGCTCAAGGTCGATGGAGATATTGCGTGAATCAGTGTCACGCTCATAGCCACCGTCAGCGACAGGGGCTGTGAAAAGCTCATTGAATTTATGACCTAAATTGGTGACGTCAATGCGATCTTGCGGCCGCTTGGGTCCTGACACAGCAGGCACAACACTCGCCATGTCAAAGTCGAGTGAGACAGAGTAATCAATATCGCCTTTTTCAGGGATTCCATACATCTCCTGAGCCTTGAAGTAGTTCTCCACAGTGGCGCAGGTTTCATCAGAGCGGCCAGTACCTCTCAGGTAATTGAGAGTCTCATCATCAATAGGGAAGAAGCCCATAGTGGCCCCGTATTCTGGTGCCATGTTGGCAACGGTAGCGCGATCTGGGAGGCTGAGAGACTTTGCCCCAGGTCCGTAAAACTCAACAAACTTGCCAACGACACCATGTTCGCGGAGTAACTGGGTAATGCTGAGTGTTAAGTCGGTAGCGGTCACTCCTTCAGCGAGTTCTCCAGCGAGGTGAACACCGACAACCTCAGGAACGAGGAAGGTAACGGGCTGGCCAAGCATACCTGCCTCAGCCTCAATGCCACCCACACCCCAGCCAACAACACCAAGGCCGTTAATCATTGTGGTGTGGGAATCTGTTCCAACAAGTGTATCGGGGTAATAAGTGCCTTCTTTTTCAAGCACGCCCTTAGCTAAATATTCGAGGTTCACCTGGTGAACGATACCTATTCCAGGAGGCACAACTCCAAAAGTATCAAAGGCTTGTTGGCCCCATTTGAGGAACTGATAGCGTTCTTTGTTGCGGATAAATTCGATTTGCAGGTTGCGATCTAATGCTTGCTGAGAGCCGGCAAAGTCGACCTGCACAGAGTGATCGATTACCAGGTCAACAGGAACTAGTGGTTCGACAACAGAGGCGTCTGCACCTGCTTCTGCCGCAGCATTACGCATGGCTGCAAGGTCCACGACGAGTGGAACCCCCGTAAAATCCTGCAACACAACTCGGGCGACGGTGAAGGGGACTTCGTAGGTGCCTGGATTGCCTGCGTTCCAGCCAGCAAGGTTTTGAACATCTTGTTCTTGAACTTTACGGCCGTCGCAGTTTCGCAACAGAGATTCAAGGACGATGCGGATGGAGATGGGGAGACGGGAGATTTTTCCGAGTCCAGCTTCTTCGAGTGCTGGAAGAGAGTGGTATTTACCCTCGGTGCCGGAGCCTGTTTGGAATGTACGGATTGTATTCATGGGAAGTTGATTCACAGATGTTAATGTGGCGGGGATGTAAAAACGTTGAAGCCCAGACACTATAATGATGAAACCTACCGGGAGGGGTAGGCGGGGGGAGAATAATGGTGCGGCGAACTTTGTCAAGAAGTCACGGCAATGCTCTGATACTGGGCTATTCTCAGAGCTGTGGAGATATTACAGTCACAGCAGCTCGAGATGGAATTGTTACAGGATTCCAGAAAAACGGAGGTTTTGTGACGCGTTGCGAATTGAGCTTATCGTTGGTAATAATATCGAGCTGTTTCTTGGTGAAATTATGGTCGAGGATATTTACATTAGACTCGTCATTAATGTAGAGAGAGCGCGGATCGATATTTGCTGAGCCGATTATGCATAATAAATCATCGATAACCATGACCTTGCAGTGAATCATTGATGGGCGATATTCGTAGATGTAAACACCTGCTTTGAGTAGTTTGTGGTATTGGTAAATAGAAAGATGTCTCAGTGGCCAGGCGTCGGTGTGCTCCCAAGCAAAGATAATTTCCACATGTACTCCACGATTTCGAGCATTGATGACGGCCTTCATTATTGCTCGGTCAAAGAAAATATAGGAATTCTTGATGATGATGTTTTTTCGAGCAGAAGCTATCGCTTGACGGTAAATGTGTGGAATGGCGTAGTTTTTTTCGATGGGAGAGGCATTGTATGCCTGTGCTTTCATTGTTCCTGTTTTTTGGAGAGTTGGGTAGTAATGGTTGCCGGAGAGCGTTTTGCCGCCGCACTTGACCCAGTTTTCATCAAAGTTCTTCTGTAGCTGTGCAACCACAGGTCCCGTCAATCGGTAATGCGTCTCTCGCCAGTGTGCTGGGCTTTGTGCGTCGCCCATCCAAAAATCAGCCACGCCACAGCCTCCTGTGTATCCGACCCTTCCATCAATCACCATGATTTTGCGATGGTCACGGACATTGAAGCGCAGAAGGTTTCTGAGATTGAGTGGGTGATAGAGTCGGACATCTACACCCGCCTTGACCATTTGCTGGTAATTTGAGTTTCCCATGTTCAAAGCACCCACAGAATCGAGTATGACATGGACTTTCACCCCAGCTCGGGCGCGCTCACAAAAAGCACTGACAAACTGGTTTGCCATTTCACCCTTGATAAAAAGGTAGGTCTCGAAGGTGATACTCTTCTGGGCAGATTTGATATCGCCAAGCATCGAGGGAAAAATCTCATCGCCATTGACGAGTATTTCAACGTGATTGCCATCGGTCCATGGAGCCTTGACCGCTTTCGTTGAGGCTTCCTCAAAGGCATTGCTCCCAACGGCTGCGAGTCGATCGACAGGTTGCTTCATTTCCACAAGTAGTCCGCGAACACACGATGAACATAGCAAGCTGAGCCCGATTGCAGTTATGCATGGTAGGGTAAGCGGAGCTTTCATGAGGAAATGAGGCTGTTAAAGCTAGGTGTGGCTTCTCAGATGACTTTCAGCTTAAGTAGACAGAGATAAAAATACAAGTAATCTCAATGTTCGATGGATTTCTGCCGTTATTTGGGCTAAACGGCGACGTGGATAATATTATCATCAAAGGTGCAAGGCAGCACAACTTACGTAATATAGATGTAAATATTCCACGTGGCAAGTTGGTGGTAGTTACGGGTCCGAGCGGGAGTGGTAAATCATCACTCGCATTTCATACCTTATATGCAGAGGGTCAGAGGCGATATGTAGAAAGCTTGAGCGCTTACGCGCGGCAGTTTCTCCATCAACTCGATAAGCCCGATGTTGACTCAATTGAGGGCCTCAGCCCGTCAATAGCTATTGAGCAGCGAAGTGGCGGGGTGAATCCTCGCTCAACCATCGCGACAGCCACAGAAATTTATGATTACCTCCGCATACTCTATGCGAGTGCTGGTATTCCACACGACCCTGCTACAGGCAAAAAATTGGTGAAAATGACGGCCCAAGACATCATCGAATGTTTAGCTGCTTTTACTGAGGGGACTAAGATCGTATTGCTTGCCCCGATCCCGCTTCAAGAGGCTGCAGATGTGACGATCTTAGTTGAGAATTTGCAACGTCAGGGATTCGTGCGCTTGCGCGTCAACGACGAGCTATGTGAGCTAGATGAGGTCGTCTCTACTTGGCCAGCTAAGTTGAAGAATATCGAGGTGGTGGTCGACCGCTTGGTTATAAGAAAAGGAGTGGAGAGCAGGTTGGCGGACTCGATAGAGACGTCCCTCAGTATTTGTGGCAGCCAGCTTAGTTGCTTGGTTAAAGAGTCAGGGGATGATGATTTTTCTGTGATCTCTTATTCGACTAGTTTTCGTAATCCAGAAACTGGTTTTGTGTTACCTGCATTAACGCCCAAGCATTTCTCATTCAATTCCAGCCATGGAGCATGTCGATTATGTCATGGCTTAGGCACAGAATTATCCTGTGATCCCGAGCTCTTAGTTCCCGATGCTACAAAATCGATTGCTCAAGGTGCGATCGTAATGTGGAAAAGCAACAAGCGCAAAAAGACTATGCAAGATAAGCTCCTGGCGAAGCTTGCTGCTGGAATGGAAATTGGCATGGATGTCGCTTTTGAAGATCTCCCAGATGATTTTAAGAAGGTAGTCTTTCACGGGGATAAAGAGAGTGGCTTTGAGGGATTGTGTGCAACAGTAGAAAGATTTTCCTCTGAAAGTAAAAGTAATGCCGTGCGACGCAGCATGGGACGTCTTATGAAGGCAAACCCTTGTGGAAAATGCGGGGGAAGACGTTTAAAACCAGAGATTCTCGCAGTAAAGCTTGAGGCAGAAGATGGCTCGATGCATAGCATTGATGAATATTGCGCTATGTCTGTGGAGTCTGCCCTAAGATGGTTGGAGCAGATTTCTCTTCCTGCAGATCGAGGTGATGCATTGGATGGGGTAGTCGATGAGATTACTCGGCGACTTCGTTTTCTAGATGATGTTGGCTTGTCATATCTAAGCCTTAATCGAGCAAGCAACACACTCTCGGGTGGCGAGTCACAACGTATACGGCTGGCGACCCAAATAGGAGCTGGGTTATCCGGAGTGATTTATGTCTTGGATGAGCCAAGTGTAGGGCTTCACAGTGCTGATAATGCCAGACTTATTACAGCTCTAATTCGATTGCGTGACCTTGGTAACACGGTGGTGGTCGTTGAGCATGATGAGGAGATGATTCGAGTAGCTGATTGGTTGATTGATATCGGCCCCGGAGCCGGAATTCATGGTGGCCAATTACTTGCGGTGGGTTCGCCCGAAGATGTCATCGCTAATGAAGATTCAATCACGGGTAAATGGCTATCAGCTCAATCAGAGACGAGCATCGTCAGGAAGTCTGCCAAGAGCGTTGGCGAGCTACGCATCTTAAATGCTCGAGAGAATAATCTGCAAGGTATTGATGTGACGATCCCATTGGGTATGATGGTCAGTATCACGGGGCCCAGCGGTAGTGGTAAATCTACCTTGATTGACCGCATTTTGAGGCGAGTGCTCGCACGCCATTTTAATCATGCTTCAGCTACCCCTGGAGCTCATGATTGCATTGAGGGGATACAGCATTTGGATAAGATGATTGTTGTCGACCAAAAGCCATTAGGTCGAAGTCCCCGCTCGAATCCTGCCACTTACACGGGAGCTTTGGATTTAGTCCGTGCTCTCTTTGCAAAGTTGCCTCTGGCCAGACAGCGTGGTTATGGAGTTGGGCGGTTCAGCTTTAATATGCAGGGCGGCCGATGTGAGAAGTGTCAAGGTGATGGAGCTATCCGCCTTGATATGCACTTTCTAAACGACGCCTATATTACCTGTGACTCATGCAATGGAAGCCGATACAATAGAGAGACTTTAGAAATTTCATATAAAGGGCGCAACATAGCTGAGGTGCTTAATATGACCGCTGAGGATGCTGCCGTTTTTTTTCAGAATGTCCCTAAATTAGCGCGTATACTGGACGCCTTGTGTGATGTAGGACTGGGTTACATACATCTGGGTCAGTCGGCTAACACGCTTTCAGGTGGTGAGGCGCAGAGGGTCAAATTGGCACATGAGTTATCGCGGCCAAACACGGGGCATTGTCTCTACTTGTTGGATGAGCCGACCACAGGCCTGCATTATAACGATGTTCAAGTATTACTGGATGTGCTTTTCAGGCTCAGAGATAATGGAAATTCGGTTCTAGTAGTAGAGCATAACCTTGACGTAATAGCGGTCTCTGATTGGGTTGTCGAGCTGGGGCCTGGTGGAGGTAGACACGGTGGATTGGTTGTCGCCAGTGGCATACCCAGGCAAATTGCAGAATCTGAGTCATTGACGGCTGATTACCTGAGTGCAAAACTAATTGAAAATGATGTTTGCTAATCTAAAAATGTTTTTTCAACATTTATTAAACAATATGAGCTTTGAGCAACGCTATGGATAATGAAAAGAGTAAATCCGTGAGCAGCACTCAAATAAATATTTCTCCGCATTTCTTTGCTGGAGCAGGGTCAAAAAAGAAGTCCGTGTCCTCACGCAAAGCTATAAATACTGGTATGGTGTCGAGCAACGAAGGGCTTTCTTCAACATCTTCTCATCCTGCTACAGGGCCTAATTGGGGTGAATGGCTCACTGTGAAGGCTCTCGCATGCTGCTCTTCGCACGCCAGCAAACCAGAAACGCCCAAGATGCCGAGGATGTGCTGCAAGATGCCCTTATCAAACTTGCCAAGAAAGTGCAGGAGGGCAGTTTTGATGGCGGTCCGGAATGTTGGAGACCTTTTCTCTACACTGCGATTCGTAGACTGGCCATTGATCTTAGTCGTAAAAATGACAGGCGAGTCAAACGTGAAAACAAATCAGAGGCAGACAGATTGGTGGAAAATGGTGGTGTGGCTGATCCATGGTTTCATGGTAATGACCCCAATGGTTCGAATGGGGAGTCAAAAATATTGCTGGAAGATGCATTGAAAAAACTACCTGCAAAATTCTCAGAAGTGATTATCATGAAAGTATGGGGCAATCACACATTTGCACAAATAGGGGAAATGCTCGGCGTGTCTCTGAATACAGTAGCTTCCAGATACCGCTATGGTCTCGAACGCCTCAGGAAAGCCCTTGAATCAACCCGATCTAATGATGACATCTAATTTGCTCATCATCATACGCTTAAATTAGAATAGTTCACACATCCGCGTTATGCCAAACAATCATGATCACGAATTACCAGCTGAGTTGCTCGATCTCGAGCAGCAGTTAGTTGATATGGTTCCCTCCGCAATATGTTCTGATCTCCAAATTAAATTGGAGGAATCAATGGTTGCCCATGTATGTAGTGATCAATACATGGACAGCTACCATGAAACTCACACTCATGAGTTGCAGGAGCTAGAAGTGCATCTGAAAGATATAGCACCCGTTTCCATGCCAACTGACATGCTCAACCGTATGGTTGATGCGATGGATCAATGGAGTGAAGAACCAGCAGAGCAAAATGTCATTGGTTTCGATGATTTTCAACGTCAGCAGCCATCAAAGTCTGGTTTGTTCGGCATCGGCTTCCTCAGCGCTGCCGCTGCAGTCGCTTTACTTGCTGGGGTAGCTGCCTTGGTAGTCTCAGACTTTTCACCTGAAAGTGCCGGTGATTTAGCTGCACAAAGTCTTTCAACATCCTCTGAATCTGCAAGTTTTACGCCGGAAGCATCGAATGTCAGCAGTATATCTGCTCCTTCTATTGGGAGTGGTGACACATCATCGTATGCATCTTCTGCAGAGATTCTAACCAGCAAGGTAATGAGCAGCAGGGAAAAAATAATCTATGATAAATCCGAAAACCCTTATCGATTTGTCGAAGTGCAATACATGGACGAGGTGAAGGTGAAGAGTCCATGTGGCAGAGACGTGATTTTAAGCCGTCCCAGAAAGGACGGTTACCTCATCCCGATCAAAGTTCATTGAATATAATCAAACAAACCAAGCACACAGCATCGTTTCACCTGTCACATGTTTCAAATAGCAGCACGAGCATTGGCCCACTATGTGGTCCGCAATTTTAACTAGAGCAATGAAAAGTAGTTTTTACCCTCATTTTAAAGCGCTCACCTTCTTAGGTGTGTTGCTAATCACGCTAGCATTACCCACGCAAGCTATTGAGAACCCTCACGCGGACGCGGACGAGAACCACACTCACATTAAGAAACGCGGTCATCATTTGGACACAGACAATGAAGACTTAAAACAAGCGGCCATTGTAGCTTGGGTTGGTCTTGGCGGCGCACCAGTTTCCGAAATTTTGGCCAAGCATTTGGGCTTAGAACAGGGAGTGGGTTTGACCATCCACCATGTTATGGAAGGTGCTCCCGGCAGCACGGTAGGCATTAAACAGCACGATATTCTTGTTGAATTTGACGGCCAAAAGATAGGTGATTTTGAAACTCTTCGAAATGCAGTCAGAGCAAAAAAACCTGGTGACGAGGTAACGGTAGCCTTTGTGCAGGGTGGTGAATTGATTAAGAAGAAAGTGGTTCTGGCCGAGCGTCAACTGCCTCAAGGTCATGACGGACTGGTTCGTCCTGATCAAGAAAATAACCCTCTATGGCAGGGCTTGGGTGATTTGCCCAAGCATGATCATGACCGCATGAGGGAGTTGATGAAACATCGTCTCGAAGAACTAGAGAGGCGCCTTCAAGAAGATGGGGCAATTCAGTTCGACATGAAGGAGCTTCTAGACCGTGAGCTCGAAAACCGGCATGATGATTTTGACGGTGATGCTCCTGCGCCTGGCAACGACAAAAGAATGTTTAATTTCAAATCTCAATCTTCTATGACTGTCATGGATGAGGAGGGGTCAGTTACAATAAAGGTGACTGGTAGCCACCACGAAGTGATCGTTAAGGACAAGCAGGGAGAAATTTTATTCGAAGGGCCGTATGAGACAGCTAAGGATAAAGCTGCTGTTCCAGATGATGTGCGTGGTAGGATCGACAATATTGATTTTTTCAAGAATATGAAAAATGGTTTCAGGTTCAAGGTGATGCCACAGGCTGGTGAGCTAGATTTGAATCCAGACGAGGAAGAATAGGTTTTTGTTTCATATATAGGGTTGGAAGAGCTCTCACGGACTATGTCCGTGGGAGTTTTTTTGGTGTAGATTATGATTGGAGGAAACCTCTAATTTAGATTAATATCTGGCATGCCCAAAGTAGATCGACATCCGGAAAACGCCAGTGGTGATGCGTTTGAGGATTTGCCATACTTGATTCGTTTGTTAGATGATAAAGATCCAGCGGTTCGTCCTATCGTCAAAGATCGTATAGCTGAGCTCAGTGGAGACATAAGTCATGATTTGGCTGCGCTGGGTATAAACATCAATACAGCGGGGAAAAAGCGTCTTTCCCGCTTGCTTCAGCCAGGAAGAAGGGAAACTCTCAGAGATGAGTGGTTAGTGCCTTCATCGGGCACGGAGTCACTCGCTGATGACTGGGATAGCTTCGAGAATTTCCTCAGGCAATTGTGTGATTTTTTGCATGATGGTGTAACCCTGCGACCATCTTTATCAGATAGTTTAGATATACTTGCTGAGGAGGTAGTGGAGGATCTTGCTGCACCTAGTGCAAATGATCTGCGTCGTTGGTTATTTAAAACTGGCCGCTTTAAAGGTGATTCTCAACAAGCAGACGCCTTGGAAAATTATGATATCTGTCATGTGATTGATTCGCGCAAAGGTAATCCCACAAGTCTTGCATGTATGTTTATGTTGCTCGGGCGTCGTTTAGGTTGCCAAGTGGATGGGTGTAATTACCCCGGGCACTTCCTGGCCCGTATTCAGATCGAAGGAACGGTTCATTTAATTGACTGCTTTCATGGAGGTCGAAAGTTTGATGCTGATTCACTTTTACGGCTCCATCCAGAAATATCAGACAAAGCCAAAACTGCAGTAACTGACAGTGGCGATTTAGGTTTTATTCTACTCAGATACATTACAGAAATTCAACATAGCCTACGCGCAGTAAAGCGTGATGAAGATGCGGCGCTTTTTAAAGAGCTGGCAAATACCTTGAAGTAATGAGAGAGGAGATATTGCATACAGACATAGCTGGACGTGTGCTTCATCAGCTCATTATTCATCCTGCTGATGATGTTGATGTTCGAGCGCAGGCCATTTTTTATCATGGCCAAGGTGATTATGCAGAGCGCTATCTAGATGTCCTGCATCCTTTTGTCGACAGGGGTATACGATGTATTATTACTGATCTCCCAGGGCATGGACACAGCCCGGGCACCAGGGGGCATTGCGGAGATGTTAAGTTACTTGATGCAGTGATTAAGAATACGTTGGAGTATTTCAAACGCAGTGGGAACCTGCCTTATGGTGTGATGGGCCATTCAATGGGTGGATTGCTGGCGGCTAGGCATCTTGTGCTGGCAGGGCAAGGGGGATTACCTCACCCCAGTTTTGCATGGTTGTCATCACCTTTGGTAAATCCGGGCAGGGGCAGGCGGTCAGCGTTTCTCCGCATGGCTCGAATGCTTGCACCTGTGGTTCCTGGTTTCACTTTTTCAACACACGTAAAGCCAGAAAACTTTTCGGCCAAGACAGATGTGATAATGGATGAAAACTCAACTCGTGAAGAAGGATGTATTACAAAGCACAGGTTGTGGCATAATCGTGTATCACTTGGTTGGGGTACGGCCCTGCTGGATTTTTCTAATCTAATTCATAGGCATGTGGAGGACATCCCCGCTGAAACAGTGTTACTATGTACGCAAGGCAAACAGGACTGGGTTTGCCCGGCAAAAATAACGAAGCAGTTTTTTGATAACTTGCCTAGCTTAGCTAAGCACTATGAGGAGATTGAGGAGCTCAGGCATGAACCGTTCAGTGGAGAAGGAAGTGAGCGCCTGTTTTGCACACTAGAGAGTTGGGTTGATTCGCTTCAACTTGGTAATCGTATCGACGAAAAAGCCCCCGCCTAATAGTAGACGAGGGCTTGTTAAAAATTAATGTTGAACCTTAAATGTTGATAAGCACTTAAGGGTGTTCGTTACGCCTCAGAAGACTCAGCATCGGCGCCATCAACTTTGACATTGATTTTGAGGGTCGCTGTAACTTCGGAATGTAGCTTGACCTCGATGTTTTGTTTGCCTGATGTCTTAATCGGTCCGCTGAGCTGGATTGCGTGGCGGTCGATGTCGATACCCTTGTCAGCAAGCTCTTTGTGGATATCTATGGTGGTGATAGAGCCAAATGCTTTGCCTCCTTGACCTGATTCCAATGTGAAGTCCAACTTCAGCTTGCTGATTTTGGATACAAGTGCATTGGCAGCTTCGAGCTCTTCGGCTTCGCGTTGAACACGCTTCGCATTGAGGGATTCAAGGTGCTTGAGGTTTGCCTTGCTTGCTTCGAAAGCTTTGCCTTCAGGAATAAGGAAATTGCGTGCGTAGCCCGCCTTGACGGTGACAACGTCGGCTTCGGAACCAAGGCTGTTGATTTTTTCGCGTAGAATAACTTCTGTAGTGGCCATAGAAAAAAGTAGTTGTTGATGTGCAGACTGCTCTGCGGGGGGCATGAGATAGGGGGATCGAAGACCTGAGTCAAGCAGGATTTCCCATAGTTTAAGCATTATTTGCACAGCTTTGGGTGAGATGTTTTCTGAGTTGCAAGACAAGGGAGCTTAGTTATTTTCGGCTTTGATGGTAATTTTACGCAAATATACAATGTTAATGCAGGCCGAGTTGGCAAAACTTGAGTTGGCTAGTTACGGCATTGAGGCCGCGATTTTGGATGAAAATCTAGGTTCGATCGCGCCACATCTGACTTTGCTTAATGGTGTTAGGCTTGCGGTCGCCGATCAGGATGAGCAGGATGCTGAAGGCATCATCAATGCGATGACAAAACGTAACACCGCGCAATAAGCCATATTCATCGATGGAAAGAATACCCCCTCACGTTTTATTAGGTGCCTATACAGAAGGGGTATTTCCGATGGCTGACGATGGCGAGGTTTTATGGTTTGCTCCCGAGATGCGCGGTGTGATCCCGTTGGATGATCGGTTTCATATTCCTCACGGCCTTGAGCGTAAGCTTCGAAAAGAACCATATGAGCTGAGGGTCAATACGGCGTTTGACGAAGTGATAGCCAACTGCAGCGATAGAGCTGAAACTTGGATAGATGATGTTATAACTAGTAGTTACGGTCATCTACACGAGCTTGGCTATTGTCACTCTTTTGAATCATGGGACGAGGATGGATTACAAGGTGGACTTTATGGTGTTGCTATTGGGAAAGCATTTTTTGGGGAAAGCATGTTTTCGCGGAAAACGGATGCGAGCAAGGTCGCATTAGTATTTCTGGTTGAGTGGTTGAGAAAACATAGCTTTGTACTGCTCGATACTCAGTGGATGACAGATCATCTTAGACAATTTGGAGGTATCGAGGTTCCTCGCGAAGAATATAATAAGTTACTTGCGGAGGCGCTTGCAGAAGACGCAGAAGAGGGATAAGAAGAGGGATGACACGTTTCCGCCCCTGCATTGACCTTCATAATGGTCAGGTCAAACAAATCGTCGGAGCAACCCTCAGTGATACAGGTGCAGCCCCGACTGAAAACTTTGTCTCTGACCACGCTTCAGCATGGTATGCTGAGCTTTATCGGAAAAGCGAGCTGAGAGGGGGCCACGTCATCCAGCTGGGCGCGGGAAATGCAGATGCAGCGCGTGAGGCTTTACAGGCTTGGCCAGGAGGAATGCAGCTCGGAGGTGGTATTAATATCCGCAATGCTGTCGAATGGCTGGAAGCTGGAGCATCGCAAATCATTGTGACCTCATGGCTTTTCGATGATGATGGTAAATTTCGTGAAGATCGATTAAGGGAGCTTGCTAATGAAGTTGGGCGTGAAAATATCGTAGTCGATCTCAGTTGTCGTAGCACAAAGTCAGGTTGGACAGTGGCAATGAATCGTTGGCAGACGCTGACCACTATTGATGTAACTCATGCCACTCTGGAGACACTGGCCGAGTGGTGCTGTGAATACCTTGTTCACGCCGCTGATGTCGAAGGTTTGTGCGGCGGGGTAGATGGTGAATTAGTAGAATTATTAGGACAGTGGGCTGGTATCCCTATCACCTATGCTGGTGGAGTAGCGTCGATGGCTGATCTAGAGCTGGTCTCGGAACGAAGCGGAGGAAGTGTAGACGTGACTGTGGGCAGCGCTCTCGATATTTTTGGTGGTTCTGGTGTTAAGTATGATGACTTACTTACATGGAATACTGGCGGATCATGACTTCTATCTATCTTATTTTGTCAGTGGTGCTGCTGCTAGCTGCGGGCTTCGCAGCTCAAGCGGCGATCATCCGTTCGCGCAGAAAGAAGTGGATGCGTATGCGTTTCAGCGACAAGGATCGCCAAGCTATTGAACGTGACTTCGCGGTATTCAGCAGGATACCAAGCACCCTTAGAGATGAATTAGAGGGGTTGATGCATGTTTTTATTTATGAGAAATCTTTCGAGGCGTGTGGTGGGATGGAGTCCGTCACCAAACATATGCAGCATGTCATAGCAGCTCAGGCTTGCCTTTTGCTAGTCAATCGCCAACACGACTTCTACAGAAAATTACGAAGCGTTTTACTATACCCTTCTGCCTATAAGGCTAGAAATGAACACGGTCAGCAGCATGTAAGATTGGGCGAGAGTTGGGGTTCAGGTAGTGTTGTGCTTGCTTGGGAAAGCGTAGTAGCTGGCGGTAAAAATCAGCAGGATGGCAGCCATGTGACCTTGCATGAGTTTGCTCATCAGTTGGATCAGGCTGATGGTGCGGCTGATGGGGTGCCGGAGCTAGCTGGCGCAGGTTCTTACCGGCAGTGGTCTAGAGTTTTTGGTCATGCCTTTGAGCGTTTTCAGAAGAAACTTAATCAGGGGCGCCGAACGGTAATTGATCCTTATGGCGCTACCAACCCAGCAGAATTCTTCGCTGTGGCGACTGAGACTTTCTATGAGAAGCCTAAACAACTGAGCGAACACTACCCCGAAGTATACCAGGAGCTAAGAGAATATTATCGTGTGGACCCCCTCAAATGGGGCTGATAGCTAAAATTTGGGGGTAGCTTACACCATGCCGAGCTTCATCTTTCCCTCCTCGGAAATCATGTCTTGATTCCACGGGGGATCCCAAACGAGGTCGACGTGTGCGTCTTCAACACCTTCAATGGTCATGATGCGAGCTTGTGCGTCGGCTGCTATGACTGGCCCCATACCGCAACCAGGCGCGGTTAAGGTCATTTTCACATTGGCTATGGTCTTGCCTTCTTTTTCCTCCAATGAACAATCATAAACAAGGCCCAGATTGACAATATCAACCGGAATTTCTGGGTCGAACACTTGCTTTAGCTGATTCCATATGTGGTCCTCCTTGCTTGCATCTGATGGCAATGCATCACCTGCTGACTCTGTTGATCCTGTGTCTGATGGGTCTATGCCCAGAGCGTCGGCATCTTCTGATGGGATGCGAGCCAACCCAGACTGAGTGGCTACAGTATAAGAGCCTCCTAATGTTTGGGTAATGATCACGGCGGTACCAGCAGGAAGGACGAAAGGGTCCCCACTTGGTATTTGGACAGCATTCACTTCGCGATTGGTGATGATCTCAGTCTGCATAGCAGAGTGATCACATGAGAGCTGTCTTTTGTCAACTCAAGCTATAGACAGCACATTAAAATAATGCCTCTTTTTTGATTCTCGGTTTGCATCCTAGAATTCACCTTCTATAAAGAGCAGATAAATTTTTCTTATGAGCGAACAATCATCCAAACTACACTGTCGTCGATATTGGCAAAAGAGCATTACCCTTGTCATGATTTTATTGGGCTTGTGGTTTATTGTTAGTCTTGGAGCTGGCATCCTATTTCGAGATTGGCTCGACGAATCTTTCCCTAATGTAGGCAATGCGCCGCTCGGCTTCTGGATGGCGCAACAAGGATCCATCATTTGTTTCGTGATCATCTTATACGTCTATAAATATATGATGAATAAGCTAGAAGACGAAGAGGGATTCACATCTAAAAAATAATTATTCTATGAGCCAAGATTACTGGAATTACATTTTCATCGGACTGTCCTTTGTTCTCTATATCGGCATTGCCGTCAGGTCTCGTGCCGGATCGACCAAGGAATATTACACAGCTGGCGGCGGAGTTTCTCCCCTAGCTAATGGAATGGCTACTGCAGCGGATTGGATGAGTGCTGCGACATTCATCTCAATGGCAGGGACGATTGCGATCAGCGGTTATGACGCATCACGTTTTTTGATGGGCTGGACTGGGGGTTTTGTTCTTTTGACTGTCTTGATGGTGCCTTTTTTGCGGAAGTTTGGTAAGGCCACCGTGCCCGACTTTATAGGTGATCGTTATTACTCAAAGCTGGCTCGTGCTGTTCCCGTGCTTTGTGCCATCTTTATTTGTATGACCTATATCATGGGGCAGATGCGCGGGGTAGGGGTCGTCTTTTCACAGCTCTTTGGTATTGGTATTCCTGCGGGAGTTGCCGCAGGTGCGGGCATTGTTTTTGTCTATGCCGGTTTGGGTGGCATGAAGGGTATTACTTATACTCAGGTTGCTCAGTATTGCGTGATGGCATTTGCTTACACCATTCCAGCGGTATTTATTGCTATCGCGCTAACTAACAACTTTATCCCTCAGCTTGGTTTGATTGGCGACTACACAGCGGGATCGGCAGATCACATTCCATTCCTTAGCAAAATCAATAGCATCAACACCGAATTAGGTTTTAGGGAATATACATCGGGCAAGATATCGACTATGAATATGTTCTTTATCACGATGGCATTAATGTGCGGTACAGCTGGTCTTCCTCATGTTATTGTTAGATTCTTCACAGTCAAAAACGTGCGTGCGGTGAGAAGCTCTGCGTGTTGGACACTACTTTTCATCGCGGTCATTTATCTGACGGCACCAACAATCGGCGCTTTTTCTCGGGTTAATCTCATTGAGAAGCTTAACAACACCAGCTACGCGGAAACTCCCGGGTGGTTCAAGGACTTCGAGGAAACAGGTCAGATGGCGTGGGTGGATAAGAACAATGATGGTAAGATTCAATATTCTGGCCCTGGCAAATCTGAGTTTGGAACATCTTCACCCTTCATCGGTTCCAAGCCAACTTATCCAGCCAATGACGCCCCGGAAAAGCAGCGCATTGGTATAAACGGAGAAAGGCTGCTGGCCAGCAAGGCTGATATGACCAATCCGAATGAGCTTTGGTTTGGTAATGATATTATGGTGATGGCTAATCCACACATGGCAGGGCTACCTAAGTGGGTGATTGCTTTGCTGATGGCTGGTTGCATCGCCGCAGCCCTATCGACTGCCGCGGGTCTTCTGCTAGTCCTATCAACATCAATCTCACACGACTTGATGAAAAAGATCATCAAGCCTGATCTCTCGGATAAGGAAGAGGTCAATTATGCTCGTATTGCATCATTTGTTGCCCTTGGTGTAGCGGCCTATTTCGGAATCAATCCTCCGTCTGCATTTATTGCTAAGACGGTGGCTTTCGCTTTCGGTTTAGCAGCATCTTCATTCTTCCCCACATTGCTAATGGGTATCTTCTCCAAGAAAATCAACAAAGAGGGAGCCATTGCGGGCATGCTCGCAGGGATTAGCTTCACACTGGGCTACATCATCTTCTTTCAGTTCTTGGGCGGCAAGCCAGACCAATATCTATTTGGGATTTTGCCTGAGGGGATTGGTTGTGTCGGTATGCTGATTAACTTCGCCGTGGCGTTTCTAGTAAGTGCCTTTACACCGGCACCACCTCAGGAAGTAGTCGATATGGTAGAGTCGATCAGATTACCTGATGATCCTAATGCAGAGGAGAGCTCTCCACCGCCTGCGATCCACTGATTCTGTCGTTATT
>CBFHKM010000020.1:17781-22452 GCA_965656385.1 Oceaniferula sp. | reverse complement strand
TCAGACCCAAAAATCTTATTTCCACGAATTCTCTCGAGATCTTTGGTCGCCCCAGCCTTCATAGCCGAGGACACTACGAATGATTCAGGATTACGTTTTGCCTGTCTTGATTTCCTTTTTAATAATCGCGACAACTGACGGGCCACTAGCTGCGCTGCTTTCAGGTGATTGCCTTGCAGCAGGTACGGATGCGCTTTAGCTAAAATATTGAATGTGTCATCTTCCGTTAGGAAAGGATCAAGCAAGTAACCGAATGTAATGGAGGCCACTTTAGTATTGAGGTCCACCAGCAATAAAATGCCACCGTCGTTTGGACGATTAATTTCTAAGTCGTCATAGGCCGCATGATTGAGCAACCAAAGACCAAATTGTCGTATATTCGTCCTATCCTCGAGAGCACCATAATAAATGCTGAAAAACAATTGAGGGAAACTCAGTTGGAACTCATCTAATACGCCCTCCAGCTTGCGTCTCTCACTCAGACGCAAAGCACCAGCCATGTCAGTGAGACGCTTCAAACGAACTTCGTCTGATCCGTAAAGCTCATCAAGATCGGAAAGAGTAAAATTACAATGAGGACACTGCGCCGCACTGCGGTGAATTTTCTGAACGCATCGTGGGCACCTCATCTATACGCTGCTATCAAAAACTCATAAATCCCTATTCCCACTCAATACTTGCTGGTGGCTTTGTAGATATGTCATACAAGACACGATTAATGCCATCAACCTCATTAAGAATACGGTTACTCGTCTCTCTTAACAAAGCTGCAGGAAGCTCTACCCAGTCAGCAGTCATAGCATCTTCGCTTACCACGGCTCGCAGGCTTATCGCCCACTCATAACTTCGCTCATCGCCTTTCACGCCAACCGTCTTGACGGGAATCAAACCGGCATAGGCCTGCCATACCTTGTCATACCATCCATGATCCTTTAGACGGCTGATGAAAATCGAATCGCACTCCCTAATGATCCTTAATTTTTTCTCTGTGATATCACCTGGGCATCTGACCGCTAGACCAGGTCCCGGGAACGGGTGACGATGTAAGATATCATGAGGGATACCAAGTGAGGTGCCAAGCTCTCGAACCTCGTCTTTAAACAATTCAGCAAGAGGTTCTAATACCTTACCTTGTTTTTGAAGCTCAAGAATACGCGGCACCCGATTGTGGTGAGTTTTAATTTTTGATGCCTTAGATTTTGCATTCGATGCTGATTCGATCACATCAGGATAAAGTGTGCCTTGTGCGAGCATCTCGGCATCACCAACGACATCCCAGAATACATCAATGAATAAATTACCGATAATTTTGCGTTTCTCCTCTGGGTCAGCAACATTGGCTAATTGACCGAGGAAGAGCTCTGAGCATTCGGCTGTTTCAATTTTTACACCCATGCGGTGAAAGTTATTGCGCACCTCGTCCCCCTCATCCATTCGCATCAATCCGTGATCAACGAAAATAGCTCGCATATTCACTCCAGCTTCATGCAAGAGCACAGCTAGCACAGTGCTATCGACACCACCACTGACCCCACAAACCACCTGCTTGTCACCAACACGCTCACGAATATCTTCGATCAGTTCACGCTTAAAGTCCTCAATTCTAAACTCTTCCAAATCGCCTGCCTGTAATAAGAAGTTATGCAGAATGCGAAGTCCTTCATGACTATGAGTTACCTCAGGGTGAAACTGAATCCCGTAATAACGTGACCCCCATTTTAGTGAAACTGGCGTTCCCTCCTTGTTCGCTGCAAGCACTTGGCACTGATCTGGTAAATTGCTCACTGTGTCTGAATGACTCATCCATACCTGAGACTCGTGAGATATACCCTCGTAGAGCCCTTCACTGGCCATGGGCTTCAACTCTGCAGGGCCATACTCGCGGCGATTACTCGATTTAACAGAACCTCCAAACTTAATATTAAGAAGCTGCATACCGTAACAAACACCTAATACAGGAACACCAAAGGCATCAAGTGCATCAAAATCAATATCTGGAGCATCCTCGTCGCTAGTGCTTTTGGGCCCGCCTGACAAAATAATCGCACCAGGTTGACCTATCGAGGCAATTTCCTCGGGCTCATAGAGCTTAGCAAAAAAGCCCAATTCGCGAACTCTCCTCACAATGAGCTGAGTATATTGTGAGCCGAAATCAAAAACGGCTACGTGATTTTTTTCTATCATAAAATATGGATGTTATAAATGAAGCCTATGCCGGACATCTAATGATAATTCTCGCTAGCTGGGCTTTTTATGCAGACGGCTGGTAGTTGACGGGCTCTTCCGTGATAGTGATGTCATGAACATGACTTTCCTTCAACCCACCAGAAGTAATCTGTGTAAATTGAGCGCGGTCGCGAAGCTCTTCAAGATTAGATGCTCCAACATAACCCATTCCAGATTTGAGTCCCCCCATCAGCTGAAATACCACTTCCGACAACGGCCCCTTATAAGGAACCCTACCTTCTACACCCTCAGCTACTAATTTACCGGAACTGTTTTGACCATAACGATCACCAGAGCCCTTGCGCATTGCCCCGACTGAGCCCATACCACGGTATGACTTAAATCTACGACCTTGGTAATGAACGGTTGCACCAGGGCTTTCACGCGTTCCAGCTAATATTGAACCCAGCATCACTAAATCAGCACCTGCAGCAAGTGCCTTCGCAATGTCTCCCGAGTATCGGATGCCTCCGTCTGCAATGACCGGAATACCTTTCTCTCGGCAGTATGAAGAAACATTTTGTATGGCAGTAAACTGAGGCATACCCACACCAGAGATGACCCGGGTCGTGCATATCGATCCGGGACCAACGCCAACCTTCAGTGCTGACGCACCAGCCTCAACCAAATCCTTTGCCCCCTCAGCTGTTACCACATTACCAGCGATGATCGGCACATCACTAAGCTCACGCAATTTACCAATCACCTCAATGACTCGGCTTGTGTGACCAGTAGCGGCATCAATGAATAAGGCATCTGCACCGGCTTCGATCAGCGCCTGCCCCCTCTCTATACAATCTGGCCCTACGCCTACGGCAGCACCGCAGCGCAACTGGCCGTTCGGATCTTTCGCAGCATTGGTGAACGTGATGCGCTTTTCAATATCGGCGCCCGTGATTAAGCCTGTCAACAAACCATGGTCGTTTATCAGGGGCAATTTCTCAATTCTATTTTCGTATAGAATGGCGCGCGCTTCACGAAGCTCTGTGCTTTCGTGAGAGGTCACCAAACGTTCTAAAGGTGTCATCACCTCAGAAATGGTCGCTGCATCGTCTGCCATGTGGCGAACATCCCGACCAGTAACCATTCCTTCGAGCTTACCCTCAGCGTCTACCACCGGAAATCCAGAGAAGCCTTGCTCCTCCATGATGATGCGTAATTGACCAACCGTTTGGTTCTTAGAAACCGTGTAGGGCTGGTGAATTACCGCACTTTCGGAGCGCTTTACCTTTAGCACCATGGCAGCCTGCTCCTCAATGACGTTGTTACGATGTATAACACCAATACCACCTTCTTGGGCCAGAGCAATGGCCAGATCCGTCTCTGAAACAGTATCCATAGCCGCCGAAACAACCGGTATGTTGAGGCATATATCAGATGCCAAGCTGGTTTTTAAATCTGCGTCACCAGGTAAAACACCACTGTAGCGTGGGGTGAGTAATACATCATCAAACGAAAGTCCAAGTGAGATCTGCGCCATGAGTGAATAAATAGATGCAGTCGTTCAATGACAAGCGCAAATCTGCGTGGATCCAAAAAAAACTTCTTTTTTTTGTCAGATCCACACTGAGCACTGACTAACACTGCATAATAAATAGGCTTGATTCCTAGTCACGACCATAACGATCGCGAAACTGCCTCAGCAGATCCTCAATTCTGTCATGATCTTCCTGAGTGACAGCATGTGTTCGGGTATGCCCCTCTGTGTCTTTGGGTCGACTTGCTGCGAGCTTAACCATATCATCCCAAGCATCAGCATCATCAGACACAACGGCATCAACGGCATCAACGGCATCAACGGCATCAACGGCATCAACGGCATCAACGGCATCAACGGCATCAACGGCATCAATAGCATCAATAGCATTGGGCTCATCTGCTTTATGTATGGTAAATGGGGATACAGCTGATTCTTCACTCATCTCCCGCGCTTCATGATCCGAGTCAGCAATACTACCGAAAGGAGATGACGGATTGTTCAAATCACTGGATCGAGAATCCTCCGCTATTAGGCCACTCGATGCTTCTTTCTCCTCTCGTTCGAATAAAGGCTTGAAAGGCGATCTCGCGACAGGCTCCCTGATTTCTTTGGTCTCCTTAGGCTCGACGTTAGGCGCATCAGCCGCACCTGTGTTATCCACCTTTGAAGCAATAGTGGATATTGGCAAATCAATTGCAGAAGTAGAGCTCAGCTCAGTATCCAATTGATTTTCATGATCAGCTTCAGCATTATTCTGCTCAACTGCATCCGACCCGAGAACATCTACCCCGGAAAAAATCGCATCATCACCATCAGCTGCGTCTGCAGCCTCCCCCCCTCCTAGTGCATCATCCTCAACAACATTATTCTGAATGGTTTCTGGAGCATTTGTTTCGGCCAGATCATTTAACTCTCTCCAAATTTGGGAGCCAATCGTGTCTTTTCCGTAGTTATCATCTAAATTG
>CBFHKM010000020.1:13101-17682 GCA_965656385.1 Oceaniferula sp. | reverse complement strand
GGTAGAACAGCTTCATTTTCACCCGCCAATATCGCTTCGTCAGAGTCATCACCTGCCCAAGCCGCCGCTGCTGCTCGAATTATGCCACGCGGATATAAAACACCACGATCAAAGTCTATTGCATCAGCGATTGGACCAGCTCGATCACCAGCGCGTTCATACAATATGTCGAGAGCCTGGTTTTTGCTAATCGGCTTCAGGTCGACAACAGCGTCCTCCAAACGATCTTTGAGACCGCATGGTAGATGCGGCAGAAAAGCCGTTTGCCATACATCACCACTAACACTGATTACTAGACTCAACTTCGCACACGACTGGTGTAATTCATTTAAATAGGTGACGAATTCCAGCCCTGACTCTGGGCTATTTGATAATCCCTCGACCTCATCTACAACAACAACTGGCGAAGCCACTAAACAGAGAAGATTGACAAAAGTAGCTAACTTCTCGTGTGCATCTGCCTGCTCATGAACTTCTGCTCGTATGTGTTTACGATTAAAAATGGTCTCAAAAAGCGAACCTGTTCTGCTAGCACGAGAAAGAGGTGCTGAGCTGTATCGGAAAAGTAGCTCGACCCACCATGCCACTGCTTGATATCTGCCCCCTGTTTTTTCGGTGAGCGTGGTGGCAAGCCGAGGTCCTATTAAGGAGAAGTTAGACAGTGCCCATTGTGCTGTTGAAGCCTCAGCATTGTGAAAATCAAATGTCTCGTCAGGCTGATTCGCTATAGCTTCCAGTGCCTGCTCTTTATTCTCACTTGGGACCTCACCAGATGACACCAATGATGAGAGGCCGTTAGCCAATATCCGGCGCGCCAGCAAATCCAACCGCGTTAAGCCCCCAGCCTCTGTGAGTAATCTGGTTAAGTTTCGGAGCAAAGCATCCAAAACTAACTCGTCGCTCAAATATCGACCTTTGCTTGGCGTCAGTGCCACAAACTCATGGGAATCGTCAAAATGCTCAGCAAGACGAGTCAATAAATGCGTCTTTCCAAATCCCGCGCGGGGAGAACGCAGGGTAATAATTCGCCCTCTCTGCTCACCTTCGACGGATAAAAGATCAGAGAGTCGATCGAACTCTCCTTGATGAATACTCTCTGTTGAAAACTCAGTAGCCTCTCCAAAATGATCATAAGGATAATCATAAGGATTGATAGAAGAGGGGGGTGCTAAACTAGCCATGATGAAAGCGCTTGTTTTTTATAAAAGTCGCCTATTATACAATCAAAGCAATAATAAATTTCATCCCCCACCCGCTTACTCTCATCTCATAAAAAATCTATACTTTCCTGCCTCGACAAAATAATTCGCCCACTTAGCTTCGTTTACTTGATATAACGTCTGTTGCAGAGACTTTATCAGCTGCATATGACACAACAAGTGAAGCTCGCAGAGAACTCAATTTTAAGAAAAAATCACGACTTTTAAAACGATAAATATTATGGACATATCAACTACATCGCAAGGTGCTGACACCAAAAGCACCCCCGAGGATCACCAAAATAGCGCTATTGATGATACCCACACCATAGACACTGAACTCCCGGCAGATGATGTCATTGCAGTCGATCAGCTACGCGAAGTCTATCATGACTTCAAAAAAGAAATCGGCAAAGTCATTATCGGGCAGGAAGATGTCATTGAGCGTCTTGCCATATGTCTCTTCTCTCGAGGCCACGCTTTGCTCATGGGCGTGCCAGGCCTAGCTAAAACTCTACTCGTTTCTTCTGTCGCTGAGACGATGGATCTTAGTTTCAACCGCATACAATTCACTCCCGATTTGATGCCCGCAGACATTACTGGCACAGACATTATTCAAGAAACAGGTGCTGGTCATCGTGAATTTGAGTTCATCAAAGGCCCCGTATTTGCCAACTTAGTGTTAGCCGACGAAATCAACCGAGCGCCTGCAAAAACTCAGTCAGCGATGCTCGAGGCCATGCAAGAAAACATGGTCACAGTCTTGGGTAAAACCTACCCACTAGATAAGCCATTTTTTGTCCTAGCTACCCAAAACCCCATCGAACAAGAAGGCACCTACCCACTCCCTGAGGCCCAGCTTGATCGCTTTATGTTCCTCATCGAAGTAGAGTATCCAAGCCATGAGGAAGAGCTGCGCATCGCTCGCGAAACCACCGGCAGCTCCAATGCAAAATTAAACCACATCCTTAGTGGCGAAAAAGTTCAACAATACCAGGACCTCGTGCGCAGAATCCCTGTTCCCGCTCACATCTATGATTATGCCGTGGAAATTGTCCGTAAAACCCGACCTGGATCTCAAGATGCTCCCGAGTGGATCAATGATTATGTTGGCTGGGGCGCCGGTCCTCGTGCGGTTCAGTATCTCATACTAGGAGCTAAAGCTCGTGCGGCACTAAACGGGTCCTACATGGCACGACTTGAAGATATTGAGGCCGTGGCAAGCCCAGTTCTTAACCATCGAGTATTGACCAATTTTGCTGCAGAATCTCAAGGCATGACCTCATCTAAGGTAGTCAGCAAGCTCATCGATGAGATGAGAGAGGCATAAGTAAGCCACTGGCCACATGGCGTTAATGCCTGACAAAGAAAATAGATGAAATACGACTTTCTCGATTCAGAAGCACTTGCTCGTCTGGGAGCCATGCCGCTCGAGGCTCGTCAGGCAATGACTGGCAGCGTAGCTGGCAGACACCGTTCTCCCCACCGCGGATCCTCGGTAGAGTTTGCCGAGTATCGTAAATACGTCCAAGGCGATGATACACGAAGACTTGACTGGAAGGCTTACGCAAGATCGGACCGCTATTACATTAAAGAATTCGAAGCCGACACTAATTTACGAGCCTATTTTGTCATAGATGCCAGCGCATCTATGGGGTTCAGTGCAGCTGATGAGCCGCGTATACAATTTGCGCGCAAACTAGCGGCTACACTTTCTTACCTCATTATTAATCAGGGCGACGCAGCAGGGCTATCGATATGTCAGGAGAAGATTCATCTAGAAATCCCACCAACACGTAAGGCAGCTCAACTCAACAACATTCTTGATGTATTGGCAAAAACCAAGCCAACTGGCGAAACAGGACTAGTTGAAGCGCTGCATACTATTGCTGAAAAAACCAATCAGCGCGCGCTAGTCATCATCATGTCTGACCTGTTCTGTGATACTGACAAGCTGACAGATGCACTACAACATCTGCGCTACCGCAAACATGATGTCGCCGTATTCCACCTACTCGACAAACAAGAGGTAGACTTTGATTTTGAGCGGCCACATCGCTTTATCGACATGGAGGATCAAACCTCAGTTGTTGCAGAGCCCGCACTCATTGCGGATGATTACCGCAATGCTATGCAGCATTTTCTTAATGAAGTTAAAACTGCGTGTCATAATGTCCGCGCTGACTACCATCTCATTACTACCAATCAAAGTTACGAGAAAATTATTCACGATTTCCTGAGCATGAGGCTTCCAAAAAAAGGAAGAAAGTAAGCCCCGATTCTGACAAACTTAAAGCTTAGCCATGCCTATCACTTTTCTGCAACAGTCACTACTTTGGGGCCTGTTTGCTCTCAGTATACCCATCATCATTCACCTTCTTAATCGCAAACGATTTCGAACGATACAGTGGGCCGCAATGGACTTCCTGTTGAAGGCCACTCGTGAATCCAGAGGCAAAAAAAAGCTCAAGTATATTCTCATTCTTACAGCACGGGCACTAGCCATTGCAGCCCTTATATTTGCGATTGCCCGTCCTCTTGCAGGTGGTTTTCTGAGCTGGGGTGGTGCTCAAATCGACACCGTCATCCTTATCCTTGACCGCTCTCCGTCCATGGAACAGATCGACGACAATGAGAATATAAGCAAGCGCCTTACAGCTATAAAAAGCGTTCAATCATCGCTGAAGAGTCTCAACAACCCAAAGCTCATCTTAATAGACAGCGCAAGCGCAACCGCCCAAAGTATCCCATCTCCAGATGCGCTGAATGAACTAAGTGCTACTCTAGCCACTGATACAAAAGCTTCCATACCTACCCTTATCTCAATTGCTATTGATTATATTACCGACAACGCTCTCGGACGCACCGAGATTTGGCTTGCTTCAGACCTGCAAAAGTCAAACTGGTCACCTGATGATGGCCGTTGGGATGCCGCAAGAGCTGGCCTTGTTGATTTACCACAAAAAACAACACTGCGCATCATCTCAATGGCATCCGCCATAACGGACAATGTTGCCACTCGAATACTGTCAGCGACTCGACTTGAAAATGAGCTCAGCTTAGAAATTGAAATCATCCGAAGCGATACAAACACCACTGCTTCAATACCTATAACCTACTCTATCAACGGCAGCCGAAGCTCTGAAACAGTCAACTTTGACGGCCAAAATTACCAATACAGGAAAAACTTAAGCTTAGGAGACAAACAAGGCGAGGGGTATGGTTACATCACCGCGCCAACGGATGCCAACCCACGTGACAATGTATCATTCTTTGCATATGGAGATGACCTGCCAGCAAAAACCTATTTGATCTCTGAGGATGGAGAATCAAAGGCATGGCTGTCTCTGGCGTCCGCGCCACCAGGGCTCAATGACAATGA
>CBFHKM010000020.1:10291-13002 GCA_965656385.1 Oceaniferula sp. | reverse complement strand
GTGTATCACCCTCTCTCCACCTCTGGCTGATCAGATTAATTGGGCTCAAGCTACCCTCATCATCTGGCAGGCAGCCCTGCCGACTGGCTCAGTAGCTAAACAAATCATTGATTACCTCGAAGACGGAGGCGCATTACTCATCTTTCCACCCAATGGGGAATCTGAAACATCTTTCATGGGCATTCAATGGCAAGATTTACAAACATCCGCTCGAGGGCAATACTTCGTCATTGATGATTGGAATCGTTCAGATGGTCCACTTCGAAATGGAAACGAAGGAGTCGGTATTCCGGCATCTAAACTAAAAGCTCTCAAGCGACGTGCAATCGATGGGGAACTCACCACTTTAGCTACTTGGGATGATGATCAACCATTCCTCACACGCAAGATTGTTGGAGACGGCACCATTATATTTGCAACATCTCTTCCAAATTACGCATGGTCTAATCTTGCAGACGCAGACGTATTACTGCCTGTCATACAACGCATGATTCGACTTGGAGATCTGCGTTTTAGCTCAGCATTCTCCGCTATAGCAGGAAGCTCATCAACGCAACTCACAGACGGAGAGATCAGAAGTCGCATTGACCAATATCTTGACTCCAAATCCAGCAATGCCCCGTATGAGGCCGGTGTCTGGAGGCTTGGCGATAGGCTTGTCGCCACGAACCGGCCCGCCAGCGAAGATGAATGGCTAGTATTGGATCAAAATAGCCTGAATGTATTACTTGAAGGCACTCAATTCAGCCTTTTTGAAGAAACAAAGGGGTCCGAATCACTCGTCAAAGAAATTTGGAAAGTATTGCTAATCACCATGTTGGTATTCCTAATCACTGAGGCCATGCTCTGCCTTCAGCCGAAAGCTGGAGACCCTAAGTTGAAAACCTAATATCTTTGTCTATTCCCTTGAGCTTCTCTCTCCATAACCTGTCATTTGCACCAAGCTTTTTAACACTCGGTCTCGGCATTGGCGCCTTACTGTGGATGGCAATTCTATGTGTTAGTTCTATCAAACGATCTTCAAGACCTAAGAGAACATCCATACTTGAGCTGCTACGTTTCACCTGCACCTTCATAGTTGTATTAATGCTTTGGGAGCCTGAATGGCGCACCATCACCGAACCTACATCGAAGCCCGAAATCATCATTCTTTATGATGCCTCGAGCTCTACCGAAACAATTGACGCTATCCTTCCGCCATCATTAAACAGCACCCAAGCCGTCGTCAGTCGCCAAAATTGGATCGAGCAGGTCCTCTCAAGCGAGTCGTTCACTACCCTCAAAGAAAATGATAAAAACCGTGTTCTTGAACTCCCCTTTTCTGCACCCCCACAAACTAACGACATTGTTGCTCAATCACTAGCTGGTACGGACATTTTCTCGGCTATTGAAAAAACTCTAGAAAATCACGACAACATCCAAGCAATCATTCTATTGTCAGATGGTGACTGGAATATCGGCACACAGCCAGTCGCGGCAGCCCAGATGATGAGGCAGCGACAAATCCCCCTTTTCGGCATTCCTGTCGGCAGCGACAAACGACTTCCAGATCTTGACATCTCAAATGTAACTTCCCCTACCTACGGGATCATTGGCGAGAATGTTCAGATCCCATTCACGATCACATCATCTCTCGACCGCGACGTGAGAACGACCATTCGTATACGTAATACCAAAACGGGCAAAGAGCGCACCAAAGCCATTACACTCCCTGCGGGCAAAGACTACTACGACTCAGTGTTATGGCGCCTGAGCAAGGAGGGAACTTCCACTCTCGAGATCTCAATACCTGTCAGCAATGGGGAGCTTGTTGAGGCCAACAACAAACAAGAATTCACAATATCCGGCAGAAGAGAAGCCATCAAAGCGCTAGTCATTGAAACTCAACCCCGCTGGGAATACAGATTCATCAGAAATGCGCTCTACAGAGATCCTGGTGTTCAGGTGGATTGCTTGTTATTGCATCCAAATATAGGTATGGGTAAGGGCCCAGGCTATATCGATGAATTCCCCGAGAAACTCGAAGACCTGCAAAAATACGATGTAGTATTTATTGGCGACGTTGGAATCAGTCAAAACCCCTCAGAAGGCATTACCATTAAGCAAGCTGCTTTACTCAAAGGTCTCATAGAAAACCAAGCTAGCGGAATTGTCTTCTTGCCCGGGCCCGCCGGAAATATGCACTCACTATTGCAAAGCCCTCTTGGTGAGCTAATACCCGTGATACTCGACCAGAAGCAAAAATCAGGCTACGGTGGTGCTATTTCATCCAAGCTAAACTTAACGACTAATGGCAGCAAATCATTGCTGACCATGCTTGGAGACACCGAGGAAGACAATCCAGGCATCTGGAAAAGACTGCCTGGATTTAATTGGCATGCCCCCATCATAAAAGCCAAAGGCGGCACCGACGTGTTGGCTGTCCACGCCGACAAATCCAATCAATACGGGAGAATCCCCCTACTCGTGACGGCAATGGCAGGAAATGGAAAAGTTCTCTTCCTAGGGCATGATTCTGCGTGGAAATGGCGGCGAGGTGTAGAAGATTTATATCACTACAGATTTTGGGGTCAGGTTGCCAGGTGGATGTCCTACCAAAGGAACATGGCTGCAGGATCAAGAATACGTCTTTACTTCACCCCAGAGCGTCCCAAGCCAGGGGACTCGGTGTCGCTCAGCGCTAATGCTTTTGATCAATATGGCTCGCCACT
>CBFHKM010000020.1:0-10193 GCA_965656385.1 Oceaniferula sp. | reverse complement strand
TTAAACTGGGTGATGTCTACGTCGATATTGAAGCACCTGACCGTATGAGACAAAGAATCAGCCTCAACAAAGAGGACTTAATTTGGGGAAGTTATTCTGGCCGCTTCAAAATTACCCAACCAGGCGCATGGAAAATACGAGCCACCATCGGCCAAGATAGCGCTCACAGCACTGAAACTACTTTGATTGCCCAAGGAAGAAAGGTCGAAAGAACTGGCATGCCCGCACGCACCGATGTCATCGAAGAAATGACCAGGGTTGCTAAGGGTCAACTACTAGAGGGCGTCACACTAGAGAAAATAAATCAAGAAATCAGCCTGTTACCCAGACCCAAGGCGCTCATTTCACGCACCCCCTTGTGGTCTCACTGGATTACTGCCTCAAGCCTCATTCTATTGCTGTCTAGCTTTTGGATCGGCCGCAAACTTAACGGCACATTTTGATTCATTTTCAACTTTGCTTGCATACCAACTCGCGGATTTTTTTTGCATTTGCAAGCATTCGTAATATCAACTAATTTTCAAAATCTTATGAGTCTCTCCCATCTTTCTAGATCAAAAAGCGCCATCATGCTCTTCTTGTTCATTTCTATCACATTGGGAGTTTTTTCGTGTAACTTGAAAGCACAAGAAAACCCTGCGGCCCTCGACCCCGCTGATATCTTTTTTCAAGCGTGGCTAGAAATAAAGCGTGCCGAAAAACATCAGGAAAAAGGAGAGTTTAACGAGTCTTGGCAAAAATACCGGCAAGCTTACAACTACTACGAAGTATTGCGTAAATTTCACAAATCCTGGAAACCTAATTTAGTGACAAGCCGCATAGCAAGCACAGAAAAAAGCATGCAAACCATCGAGCCACAAGCGACAGCTGAGCTCATCAAAAAGCGAAAAAAAACCGAGGACTTCATTGAAGCCCCAATACCAAGTAATGCCAGCACCAATGGTAACGGAACAGGTTACACATCCAAAGCTCCCCTCCCTGCAAACAACATTGATACCCTCAATCAATCAGCGAGTGTTCAACTCAAAAAATTGGAGCAAGAAAACGCTGAACTGCAGAAAAAACTGAATGCCTCAACAAAAGACGTAGAAACCTTCAAGTCCCAAAACACAAAACTAAAAGTAAACACGACGGAGCGAAAACGCCTAGAGGACCTCATCAGAGAGAAAGATAAAAAAATGGCGATGCTACGTGACGTACTCGCTAGGGCCCCACTTCAGCAGGACATGAATCGCCTATCCCGTGAGAATGAAACCCTAGAACAAGAGCTAAAGATAACTGCCCGTGCACTTCAGTCGTCAAAACAAAAGCTTACAGAAGCCAAGCAAGCCGCTGAAGTTTATCGAGATCAAACTAAGCTGGCCGAACAGCGTGCGAATCAAATTAAGGAGATCATGGCCCAACAAGGTGCGACTAACAACCAAGTCATCGCCGGCCTTCGTAAAGACCTCAAAGCAATATCATCCACTCTCGAAAAAACACGCACTGAACTAGGAGCTGCTAACAATCGCATCAATCAAATGCAAGCCAGCCTGGATGAGTCTCAAACCACTATCAAGGAACTGACCAGTCAACGTGACAAATTAAGAGTGGAGCGTGACACACTTGCATCCACCCTGAAAAAAAGTGATTCCAAAGGCATCCAAGGTTTGATCTCAGAAAACATGCGCTTAGGAACTCAACTCAAAGAATCCTTAGATCGGCTCGCCTATCTTGAGAAAAACCACAATGCAACCAAGGACGAACTCGTTTCTGCACGTAACAACCTTGCGGTAGCAAAAACAAAAATTCTTAATTACCAACGAGAGCAAGCGATACAAAACAAAACAATCAAATCGCTCGAAATACAACTCAAGGACGCCCAGTCGGCATTATCTAGCGCCGAACCAAAGAATGGCCAATATGCCAATGAAGATGAGATCATAACACTGCGTAACACAGTCAAGCGGCTACTCGCCGCACAAGAAAGGCGTCGCATGGGAGAGCAAATACTCTGGGACACCTATCAAAAATCAAAAATTCAGGTCGAGGGTTTGTCTGAAGCAATCAACGACATTCGCAAAATCACTATCAACCTAAGCGACGAAGAGAAAAAATATGTCGCCGCTCATCGTCGCCCAGATGGCGAATTCACCAGTCCAGAGAGAGTCACTCAGGCACATGCACAGAGCCATGCAAATGCTCTTCAGTCAGAGACATCATACGTCGAAGGACTAATTATTCGTCATATTGAGAAAGGACGCACTCAGGCAGCCCACTCTGTGTTAATCGATATCAACGAGAGAGCTCCAGGTAAATACAGCATTTTATGCAAACTCGGAGTTGTAGAAATGAAATTAGGGCGTTACGACAAAGCCATTGATTGTATGGACGAAGCTATTACCATGCGTGAAAATAGCGGGTATGCACACTTTATGATGGGTATTGCCCAATACAAAAACAAGGACTTACAAAAAGCAGAAAGCGCCTTTGAAAGATCGCTTGTTATCAACCCTGATAATGCCAAGGCTCACTTATATCTTGGTAATATGGCAGGAGCGGATAAGCGCTACCAAGAGGCCGAAGATCATTTCCTTTGCACTATCAAAATAAACCCAACAATAGCTGACGCTTATTATAATTTATCCGTTCTTTATCTGCAGCAAAAACGTAAAGAGGAAGCTCAGAGCTACTACCAACAAGCGCTCAGCAATGGGGCTCAGCCCGATCTGGCTATGGAGAAGAAGTTCAAAAGCTGAAACCCAATGCATGGCCTTTGCCACCTTGGTATTCACCACTGAAATAAGCCGAGTCCCCCCCTCAATCTGCCCTAGCTACAGCCCCTCCCCCGCACAATGTTTAGCAAAGAAGAACAGGCCCGTTATGCCCGACATTTCTCCCTCGAACAGGTCGGCATAGCTGGACAGGAAAAACTTAAACAAGCATCGGTTCTCTGCATAGGTGCTGGCGGATTAGGCTCCCCCTCATGCCTTTACTTGGCTGCCGCTGGCATAGGACGCATAGGTATCGTTGACCCCGACATTGTCGAACTGTCTAATCTTCAACGACAAATACTGCACGGACAATCCAGCATCGGGCAGAGCAAACTCAAAAGCGGCGCCTCCCGTATCCAAGAAATCAACCCTCATGTGAGTGTTGAACAACACAACGTTCGATTTAGTGCCGTCAACGCCCTTGATATTGCATCTCAATATGATGTCATCATCGATGGCACGGACAATTTCCCCACACGCTATCTCAGCAACGATGTAGCCTATCTACTGAAGAAACCCAACATCTACGCAAGCATTTTTCGCTTCGAAGGTCAGCTAAGCGTCTTCGCACCTCACCTCGGTGGCCCCTGCTACCGATGCATGCTTCCCGACCCACCTGATGCTGGTAGTGTTCCCAGCTGCGCAGAAGCAGGAGTGCTTGGCGTCTTACCGGGAATCATGGGTAGCCTCCAAGCCATGGAGGCGATCAAAATAATATTAGGCTGTGGTATTCCTCCTTTGGGCAAGCTCATTCACTATGACGCACTCAGCACTAGCTTTCGAGAGTTCAACCTGCGCACAGATCCTGAGTGTCCACTTTGTGGAAAAAATCCGAGTATTACTGAACCAGTAGATTACCAGCAGACCTGCACCGAGCCGAAAACAAAGCTCAATAACAATACCATCATGGCACAACCAAACGAAATCAACGTCGAGCAACTCAAGAATAGACTAAATCAAGCGTTTGACGGTCTCTTAATCGACGTGCGTGAATCCTGGGAACACGATGTCATAAACATCGATTCGGCTAAACATATTCCCATGGGAGCGATACCAGAGTATATTCCCGAGCTCAACAATATGGGCACCGAGCAAGAGCTACTCATTATTTGTAAATCAGGCGGCCGCAGTGCAAGAGTCATGGACTATCTGCAAGACCAAGGATTCACCAACGTCTACAACGTAATTGGCGGTATGGATGCATGGTCCAAGCTCAACCCGTAATTGCCACAAACCACAATTTTTTGCCCTTCATGTCCGAAAATAATAAAATCTCGAACGCCAACGGATACCTCATCGTTATAGAAGGCATCGATGGCACCGGTAAATCAACCCAAGCTAGCATGATCGCTGAAGCGTTGAGAAAGAATAAACACGAAGTCATTCAAAGCTTTGAACCCACTAATGGCCCGTGGGGCAAAAAACTGAGAGATAGCGCCACCTCAGGACGACTTAGCATCCAAGATGAACTATCATACTTCGTCAATGATCGTCGTGAACACGTCGACCAAGTTATTAAACCTACAATGGCACGAGGAGGTATCGTCGTCCTCGACCGTTATTATTTTTCCACGATGGCTTACCAGGGTGCGCGCGGGATCGACACCACCTCTATTCGCGCAGAAAACGAGAGCTTCGCGCCCAAGCCAGACCTGCTGATTGTTCTCGATCTTGATGTTGATACCGCCCTTCGAAGAATCGGGGTCAGAGATGGTGAGGCCAACGAGTTTGAAAAACGTGAGTCACTCAATTTCTGCCGCGATCTATTCCTGAGCTTGAAGCAACAAGATGGCGCACACATCATCGACGCGAACACGAGTATTATAGAAGTCCAAGATAAACTCATGACACTGGTCCAAGAGGAACTCAGCATTTAAGCTCAGTAGTCGTTATACTACAACGTCACCAGTCTACTTAGAGCGCCTCAGGACGCTGTAGAAGTTCTGAAATACGATTGAGCAGCATTCCTGCTCCACCACCATCCACTACTCTGTGGTCAAAAGTTAAGTCGATTTCGGCTTCGGTAACAGGCACAAAAGTTCCGGTCTCGTCGCTCCAAACAGGACGCTTAACGCCAGCACTCAGGCCCAAAATCAGTGTTTCGTTAGGAAGCGGAATCGGGGTCCCCCATGTGAGTCCGAAAGTACCGAAGTTCGTCACAGTTGCGATACCATGCTTGGTCGCATCTTCTGGAAGTTTTCTCGAACGTGCTAAATCCACAAGTCGATTGTAATCTTCTACTAACTCACTCAAAGACTTCGTGTCCGCATTACGAATGATGGGAACGAGCACTCCATCATCAACTTGAACAGCGACACCAATATCAAATGCACGTGGATGAACCACATTTTCACCGATCAAGTAACCCGCAGTCGTAGGGTTTTCAGCCAGAGCTAGCGCCAAAGCTCTCAACAAATAAAGAGCTGGCCCTGGCTTCACAGGCTGGCTACGACGATGGTCTAGAATTTTGTCCATCACGAGGGGGCGAGCGACAGTAGCGAGGGGCCTTGTCCAACTTCGCCTCATTGCATCAGCAACAGCCAGTCGCATTGGAGAAGCCTTCGTGTATGGCCAAGTTTTGATATGTTCGAGAAATGCCTCAAGGTCTTCCACAGTTACGCGGCCACCCGCGCCGCTGCCTGTTACAGCTGAAATGTCTGCTGCCCTTAGGCCAAGTTCTGCCATACGGGCCCGCATGCGAGGCGAGATATAGTGGGCACCTTGCTTGCCGGTAGGAACAGGTAAACCCTTAATGCTTGGCTCGACTAAAACAGGCTCGCGGTAACCTCCATCTTCAGTTTTAAAATGAAGGTTTTGCTCTTCATCCTTGGTATCAGGATTATCGGCTTGAGACTCCTCTGAGTCCATTTCCTCCATGGATTTTTCACCAGTACGTTCCAGCTCCTCCTCGGTGACCTCAACGATCCCAAGTAAACTACCCACAGCATAACTCACGCCCTCTTCGGCTAAAATTTCAACGACTTCTCCAGCACACAAAGCAGTAACCTCCATCGTCGCTTTGTTTGTCTCAACTTCGATGACTTCCTGGTCTGCGTGCACTTGATCACCCACAGCAATATTGAGCCTAATAATCGTCGCTTCAGCGATAGATTCGCCGAGCTGCGGCATCATAATAGGTACTTTAGGCATAATTTTTTGGTTATGTTATTTGAGTTTAAATAATACTTAACAATCAGTAAGCCAACAACTTACGAAGCTCTTCTGCTATTGACTCAGGGGTCGGGCGATGAGACGACCATAATTTCGGGTGGTAAGGTATTGGCGTATCCTTGGCATTGAGCCTCACAGGTGGTGCATCCAGCAAATGGAAGCCATCAGCACAAACCCGAGAGACAACTTCAGCAGTAACTCCACCCCACGGAAAAGCTTCTCCTAAAGCAAGTAATCTACCCGTGCGAGCAACAGAAGCAATAATCGTGTCGGTATCCAGTGGCTTTACTGAACGCAGATCAACCACCTCGATTTCCCAACCGCCGTCTTTTTGTAACATTTCAGCGGCTCGAACAGCTTCATGCACCATTGCACTGTAAGTAACGACCGTAGCGTGCTTGCCTGGTCTGGTAATACGTGCCTGACCAATCGGCAAATTGTCCCCCGCCAAGTCCTTGGACTTAAGCCAACGATATAAAAACTTGTGCTCACAATAAATGACAGGGTCATCAAGTTTAATGGAGTCAAGCAACATGCTATAAGCGTCCGCTACCGTAGCAGGTGTCACTACGACCAAACCAGGATAATGAGCATAAATCGACTCCATACTCTGGCTATGGAATGGCCCAGAGCCGGGAGTTCCACCTGAGGGTAAACGCATTGTCAACGGCACAGGCACACCAGTTCTGTAATAGTGAGTCGCCGCTTGGTTGATAATCTGATTGAAAGCTACAGATGAGAAATCGGCAAACTGCATCTCCAAAACTGGCCTTGCGCCTTCGATGGCGGCACCAATGGCTACACCTGCCATCGCATCCTCACTAATGGGTGCATCCAGAACTCTACCAGGATACTTTTCAAGCAAACCTTTTGTAGCCTTAAAGGCACCTCCGAACTTTCCAATATCTTGACCATACAGAAAAACACTAGAATCTTGGTCCATGGATTCATCCAAGGCTGCGTGAATAGCCTCTATGTAAGTTACATCGCTCATTATTATTTCTGCATTTGCATCTCAGCATTCGAATATGCCATCCAATCATCCTGATACGGATCAGGGCTATCTTCCTTCTGCGCGATCGCCACAGCTTCCTGCACTCGATTCGCAGCATCATCTTGCCACTGTTCAACCTCCTCCACAGACGCAAAACCACCTTCAACCAACTGCTTGATCCCAATCTCAATACTATCTCGGCCGAGGCCTGAGTTTCTTAATGCCGCATCCACATAAGAGCCATCGTCGTGCTCTCCGTGCCCAGTCAGTCTGAGCATCGACGCCACCACTAATTGAGGGCCGTCACCTGCTCTCGCACGCGATACCGCTTCATGCATTACCTCGATACAGGCAAGCATATCAGTTCCATCAACACTGTGTCCGCGCACGCCATACCCAACCGCCTTATCAACCAAATTCTCACAAGCAAATTGCCTATCGTTTGGGGTAGAATATGCATATTGATTGTTAGCCACAGTCAATACAAGCGGCAGCTTCTCAACCGCCGCAGTGTTCAAACCCTCATGAAAAGCCCCTGTTGAGGTGCAGCCATCACCGACACAGGTTGCCCCTACCACTCCATCCAGCTCACCTTTGAGACGTTTGGCAAGAAGCATACCTGCAACTACGGGAATAGCTGCGCCCAAATGAGAAATCATTGCCAGCATACCCTCAGCAGGTCGACCACGGTGTATATTACCATCTCTACCACGCATCGGACCATTCACAGATCCTAAATACGTGCGAGTGCAATCGATCAACTCTTCACCAAAAGCAGTGCGTCCAGCCTGATCGCGAATGAGAGGTGCGTATACATCTTTACCTTTCTCCAAACATGAGGCCATAGCCGCACTGACCGCTTCTTGCCCTTTACCCAAGTAAACACCTCCTACAATTTTACCAGCTTTGTAGAGACTTCCTAGTTTATTCTCCAAGACGCGGGCGGTAAGCATGGCATTGAACACTCTGCGCACATGATCTCGCCCTGAGCTCTGATCTTGATATTTAGTGATTTCATCCATGCAATGTAGACGGGGTATTAATTATAGGGTGAAGTTGTATGCGCGTTGTATCACCTAGCTGCTAGATAAACAAGCTCGTGCCAGCAACCTAAAAAAGTCCGTGCACGCTCGTATGATAGCGGTAGCTAGCCCTTGCCTGCAATAGCATTTTTCATCAAAGAACCTCTTCTTTTTCTCAAGAAACCATTGCATTAACGCAGCATTATCTTCATAAAAAGCCTGCTTCGGCAACAAACTGAAGCACATAGAATCATGGAAACAACACTTCTCATCCTAGCCGCCGGTATGGGCAGCCGTTACGGTGGCCTCAAACAAATGGATCCAATGGGACCAAATGGCGAGACCGTGCTCGATTATTCCGTTTACGATGCCATTCGGGCTGGCTTTAAGAAAGTTGTTTTTATTATTCGTGAAGACTTTGCCGACGCCTTTCGCGATGGAGTTGGAGCGCGCTTCGAAGGCAAAATCCAAGTCGAATACGCATTTCAAAAACTCAACGATTTACCCAATGGCTTTGAAGTCCCTGATGGTCGCGAAAAACCGTGGGGCACAACACATGCCATTCGTGCAGCAAGACATGTGGTGAGTGGACCGTTTGCCGTCATCAATGCCGATGACTTTTATGGTGCTGACGCCTACCTTCGCATTATCGATTACTTCAAAAGCTCTCACCAACAAAACAATTCAACCTCTCATTATTGCATGGTTGGTTACCACATCAACAAGACCCTGTCGGATCACGGTGATGTAAACAGAGGCATCTGCTCTGAATCTAATGGCCTATTGAGCAATGTAGAGGAAATCACTGAAATCAAAAGAGATCAAGACGGTAAAATCTACGGCAATCAACTCAACGGCACCCGCATTGAAATCACCGAACATGCACTGGCCTCAATGAACTTCTGGGGGTTCGATCACAGCTTTTTCGCTCAACTAGAAGAACATTTCACAAAATTCCTGAAGGAATCAGGTCACGAGCTTAAATCCGAGTGTTACATACCTACTCTCGTTGATGACTTGATTGCCCAGGCAAAAGCCGACTGCAGCCTGATCGAAACGACAGGCTCGTGGTTCGGCGTCACCTATCCCGATGATAAACCGCATGTTGTTGAGGCTATCTCAAAACTTGTTGATCAAGGCACCTACCCTAGCCCGCTGAGTTAATTCCAATTCTGACTTTATAACTCTCTGCTATCATGAAAGTACTTATTACTGGCGGTGCCGGCTTCATCGGCTCACACATCGTAGAGCACTTTCAAGAAGAAGCCTCTGAAATAAGAGTGTTAGATAATCTACGCACTGGCAATCTGGACAATCTTATTGGGCTCGACCACACCTTCATCAAGGGCTCAATTAATGACCGTGACTTGGTCCAAAAATCTGTTCAAGACATCGATTACATTTTCCACCTCGCCGCGTTGGTTTCTGTCCCTGAATCAATGACTAAAATTTCTGAATGTATCGAAATTAATGTAAACGGAACATTGAATCTGCTAGAAGCGGCATCTGAAGCTGGCGTGAAAAAAATAGTGTTCGCGTCCTCAGCCGCTGTATATGGCGACAACCCAACATCCCCCAAACTGGAGACTATGTGCCCAGCTCCCAAAAGCCCATATGCAATCACTAAGCTCGATGGCGAATATTACATGGAAATGTTTCACAACGAAAACAAGATACAAACAACTTCACTGAGATTCTTTAACGTTTTCGGCCCCCGCCAAGACCCCCAAGGTGCTTACGCTGCCGCTGTGCCTATTTTCATGGAAAATACACTTCACAGTAGGAATATAACCATATTCGGAGACGGTCAGCAGACACGTGATTTTATATATGTTAAAGATATCGTTGAGGCACTTGTTTATGCTGTCACAAACAAACAAATGAAAGGTGTATATAATGCAGGATATGGACAGCCAACCAGCATTAATCACCTAGCTGAGACTATTATAGGCATGGACGACACCGAGTGCGCCATCGAACACAAACCATCGCGAATAGGTGACATTGAACATTCTCTTGCTTCAGCTCATGAACTAAAAGCTGCAGGGTGGAAACCCAAGCATACTCTCGAGCAAGGACTGCGAGAAACTTTCGCCTCTTATAAAAAATCACATAGGGTCTAGGAAAGCCTCCTATCCTCCAAGCAAATTAATTGAGCCATATTGCAATATTGTCACTAATGATGCTAAAGCTAATATACATTACAATCACTGCAATTATGACGACCACCTTATCCCAAGGCTATGGTCCCAT
>CBFHKM010000019.1:17633-24129 GCA_965656385.1 Oceaniferula sp. | reverse complement strand
GGCAGAGGTCACTGGTTCAAATCCAGTATTGCGCACCATTCTTTTTCTGGCCCAGAGCAAATGCTCTGGGCTTTTTTTTGGTATGATGAAGGCTGTTAGCGTGAATCCTTAGCCATCGCATTTTCCTCGTTATATGACTCTTACTTGAAATTTTAATAGCGCACCACTGCATTTACAATCGTATTGCCGAGTAGCTCACGGCCGTTAAGATCACTGAGCTCAATCAGGAAAGAGGCGGCGACAAGCTCAGCATCTAGCTGATGAATAAGTTTTACAGCAGCTGCGGCTGTGCCTCCAGTGGCGAGCAGGTCGTCAACAAGCAGAACGCGCTCTCCAGGAAGGATGGCGTCTTGGTGGATCTCGACGACGTTTTCGCCGTATTCGAGCGAGTAAGCCATAGAGTGGGTTTGCCACGGTAGTTTGCCTTGTTTGCGGATGGGGATAAAGCCGGCGTCGAGATTGAGTGCAACAGGGGCGGCGAAAATGAAGCCTCGAGCATCAATGCCTACAACCTTGTCAATTTTTTCGCCTCCAGCTGTCGCTGTGAGCTCATTGACCGAGTGCCTTAGTAATTCAGGGCTTGAGAGGATGGTGGATATGTCTTTAAAAAGAATACCGGGTTTAGGGAAGTCGGGGACGTCGCGAATGCTGTCACTGAGAATTTGGGAAATGGTAGACATGGTAATAAGTTGGCTTGGGTCTTTGGGTGAGGAGCGGGGATCCGATTAATGGTGAGTGCTGGAATGACGGCTCAGTTTTTTGCCGAGATCTAGACCGTTCAACATACAGTCTACAACGGAGATGCCGTTGCGGTAGTTACCTGCAAGATAAAGCCCTGGGTATGATTGTTCACACGTATTCAGTGTGTTGAGCTTTTCTTGATAATTGAGAGAATACTGAGGAATAGCTTGTGGCCAAGTTGTTTGGTGTCTGAAGCTTGGTTTGCCTGTGACTCCTAGAAGTTTGTTTAATTCCTGCAAAACCACTCGGTCGTCATTCTCAGCGTATTGCGGGTTTATTGAGCCTCCCATCATGCAGGTGATCGTGACATAGCCATCGGGAGCGCGACCATCGAACATACTGGAGGAAAAGAGAACGCCAAGAAGAGGGCTGTTTTCTGACTGTTTGATGAGCATGCCAAATCCGTCCAGCGGATGAGCTATTTCCTCACGTTTAAAACCCAAAACTAGACTGGTGACGGGCGGAGATGCAATGTCAAAGACAGGTTGAAGGGTTTGATGGAGCCTCGCTGGAAGTGCTAAACGGCTTAGCTTGTGAGGAGGTGTGGTGATGACGATATTGCGATAGTTTTTTTGTAGATCATTTCCCTGCTGATCTGTCCATGTGAGGGTCCAGCCGTTGTCGTTGGGTTCTATTGAGCTGATCTTAGCGCCCAGGTGCAGTGATTTCTGGGGAAGACTATCTGCAATAGCGTTGGGCAAGGCATGCATGCCGGAGCGAAAAGAGACAATTTGTGAAGGCTTGAGCTGGTGTGGGTTATTTGCAGATCCAAACTGTTGGGCAATGAGACCCAGTAGAATGGATCGGTGTTTTTGCTCGATTGCCCATAGCCTCGGGAAGGCATGCCGAACCGAAAGTGCTTCGGGGTTGCCGGCATAGATACCACTGACAAAGGGTGCGGCTGCACTCGCCAGTAGCTCTGGTCCAAATCTTCGCCTGACAAAGTTTGCGAAGCTTTCCTCTCTTTGGGGGTTTCCTCTTTTTTGAAACCGTCCGATAAAAGGCTCCAATAATAGTCTTATTTTTCCCTTTAGCGAAAATAAAGGCGAATTGATCAGGGCTATAGGAGTGCCTGGCATAGCAACAGTGAAGCCATTTTGAACGATGTAGCGCTTCCTCGCCTCTGGTCGTGCCAGTAATAGCTCTGTATCAACATTGTCTCCATCGAGACCTACTTGACGCAGTAAGGCTGCAATCCGCTTGTCCTTGAGGAGAATGCTGTTGGGGCCGTGCTCGGCCAGATAGCCATCAATGTTGGTGCTCTGGATAGCACCACCAACGACTTGGGAGGAATCAAAAAGGTCAAATGGAATTTGCTCTGATGATTGTTGCTGAAGAGAGTGAGCTACGCAAAGACCCGTGATGCCAGCGCCGATGATGGCGGTTGTTGCATTGGTTGGGTCGTTTTTTAAGGGCATCTGAGTTGATGTGTTTTACTGTATTGCTTGGAGGCGGAGATGCTTGATGATGTTATCGAATTTTAATGAAGACGTTTGTAGCGAAGAATACAGGTGCCGTCATTGAGGGGCTCGAAATGATCTAAGGTAAATTCGGCTGATGAAGGAAGGTAAGGTGAACTTTCTCCAAGGATGCTGTTGCACGGCCCGCCATACATTTGCTTGGCGTCAATGATGATCTCGAGGATACCCAACGAATCGTCCGCCATAATTTGGGGTGTTAGCTGATCTACATCAAGGCATCTGCCATCGGCGCTAATTGTCAGAGATAATGATTCGGGTTGCAAAGTGTGCGTATTATGATCAATTTCTGCCATACCACAAGATTTGACCATGACAACATCACCAACAGAAATCGTTTGTTACCTAAAGACCTACTGCGGCTGGAGCGAGGGCGTGCGCGCTATGATGCGGAAGTATGGCCTCGAGTATGAGGAGAAAGATATCATTAAAAACCCTGCATTTCGCTGGGAAATGGAGCAGAAAAGTGACCAGCAGTTGAGCCCTTGTGTCACCATTAATGGTGAAATGCTTGCGGATGTATCAGGTGATGAAGTTGAGCAATACTTACTGCAGCATGGTCTGGTGGAACAGCTAGATGATGCTGCTGATGCCCCGACGGATAGTGGATGCCTGGATCACTAGGGTAGGTTTTCCTTCAGGGGCTTAATCAGCATTTTTATATTTTACAGTGTCTAGCAAAGGGTGGGTTCATGATGTGATCGGGGCCTGTATTGCAGCAGGTGTGCAGGAGTATGTAATTTGTGCAGGTGCGAGGAATCTTGCTTTGGTCGTGGCCCTCGCAGATCATGCTGATTCTTCCGAGTTGGGTGACATAATCCTGTTCTCTCACTTTGAAGAACGTGCAGCTGGTTTCTTTGCATTGGGTCGCACGATGGAATCGGGAGCACCCTGTGCCGTCGTCACGACGTCAGGCACGGCGGTGGCTGAATTGTTGCCCGCAGTGATTGAGGCCCATTATCAGAGACGTCCTCTTGTTGTTATATCAGCTGATCGCCCTATAAATTATCGCGGAACAGGGGCGCCCCAAGCGATTGAACAAGTGGATTTGTTTGGCGGCTATGTTGAGGCGTGTGAGGATTTTGGTTGGCAGGATGAGTTGAAAGTTTTCGACGGTTGGAGTGGTGCTCTACCGTGGCAGCTTAATGTGTGCCTGGACGATTTTGAATTACCCCACGGTAGTGAGCAAGAATTTGCGCTCAAATGTTCAAAGGTTCGTCCAGGACATATCGGGGAGGCTCGGGCCAATATTGACATGTTGCCAGTTTTGCACTGCATCAAAGAAGGCTGGAAGGGTTTGGTGATAATGCTGGGCGGACTTGAGTCCAGTGACCGTGAGGAGGTATGGCATTTCTTGAAGAATCTCGGAGTTCCTGTTCTTGCTGATACCACAAGTGGCTTGCGTGAGATGTTGGGATCATTAGCTCTGGTCGATGGCGACCGGATCCTCAAAGAGAGACCTCCGGCCCATATACTGCGTATCGGTGAGGTGCCTACAGGTAGATTTTGGAGAGAGCTTGAAATTATGCCTCAAGTCAATGTTGTGTCCATCAGCAGGACAGGATTTGCTGGTTTGGCACGAAAAAGCGAGGTGGTTACGGGAGATATTTCCCGGTGCGTATGCGCATTGGGTGAGCTGTCACCTCTCGGCGATACAATGGACTACTTGAAGTCCAACTCCAGCAAACAAGGTCGTATTTCCGAACTGCTGGAGTCTTTGCCTGAGAGTGAGCCTGGGATGATACGAACCTTGTCTGTGATGGCAACTATGGGTAGCAGCCTTTATTTGGGCAATAGCCTACCTGTTCGTGAATGGAATGATTTTGCTCAACGCGAAGTTCCATACGAAATAGTGAGGGCTAACCGAGGCGCTAATGGCATTGATGGTCAAATTGCCAGTTGGCTCGGAGCGAGTGCGGCTGAGCAGGATGCATGGGGTATCTTTGGAGATCTTACAACGATGTATGATTTGTCGGCGCCTGCGCTGCTCGATCAAGTAGAATGTAAGGGGCGCATGCTGGTGGTCATCAATAACGGTGGTGGTAAAATCTTTGAGCGTTTGCCTATTATGAAGAAGGTGGAAAATAATGTATCTCAGCTTATTACCAATTCACATGAGTTTACTTTTGAGTCTTTGGCAGGCATGTGGGGTATGCATTACGCCAAAGTGGTGGGCATTGAGGGGTTTGATTTTGAGCCACAGGATAAAGCAACCCTGATTGAGGTAGTGCCTGATGAGCGCCAGAGCGTAAAGTTCTGGAACAAGTTTGCACAGATTTAAGGTAGCTCAATGTTGTCGATGAGTCTGACTGCTCCATAGTAGACGGCGACGGCCACAACAGCTGGGCGCGACACTTCTGCGATTGGCTGCAAGTTCTCACGGTCGAGTAGTTCAAGGTAATCAATTTCCAGATCAAGTTTAGAGGCTTCGATGATATTTTTGGTCTCGGAGATCAATTTTTTCGCGCATGTGGTGCCGTGTTGGTAAGCAGTCAGGGCTGCTAGCATGCCTTGCCTGATTCGTGGGGCATCCAAACGTTGAGGCTCTGATAAGCGCTGATTTCTTGATGACAAAGCAAGGCCACTAGCTTCCCTCACAGTATCTACACCTTTGATGTGAGTAGGGATGTTAAGATCTCTTACCATTCGCCTAATAATGGCTAGCTGTTGATAATCTTTTTTGCCAAAGATGGCGATATCAGCTCGGGTTAGATTAAAGAGTTTTAATACAACGGTGCAGACACCGTCGAAGTGGCCGGTTCTGGATGCTCCACAAAGCCTCTTGGATAAAATTGATTCACTGACGGTGACAGAGTGATCAGCTTGATAAATAATATCACTATCAGGCGCAAATACGAGGTCTACACCATGTTTCTTGCAGAGCGTTAAGTCCATCTCCAGCGATCGAGGGTAATGCTTCAAGTCGTCAGCTTGATCGAATTGAGTCGGATTGACGAACAGGCTAAGGATAACGAACCCTTTGCCCCCAGAAGTGCGTTTGGCTTCGTCAATGAGAGCAAGGTGGCCCGCATGCAATGAACCCATTGTCGGCACAAGTATCTTTGTGTAATCAGAAGTAATTTCGCTGAGTGATTTTTCAAGAGAGGTGATGGTTTTTGCGACGTTCATTTTAAGGTGCGAAAGAAGGTAGGGTATCGAAGTATAGACGGGGATAGATATTGACGGCGTAAGCTATTCGGTGCAGGTTTGCCCTGCAATACGAAGTTTTTATATTCGTCCGAATAAATATCTATTTCGTTGAGCTGTAAGATCTTGAGCTGTTGCCAGATCAAACGAACAAATACTACCAATCACTATGAAACAACACCTTAAAATTGCCGCCGCTCTGTGCTTTGTTGCGCTCTTCAGTGCGTCATCAGCCTCTGCCCAGCGCCTCAAGATTGCAACGATCGACATGCAAATACTCTTCAAAGAATATCACCGAACTGCTGATGAACAGCAAAAATTCAGTGAGGAGTTCGCCCGTATTCAAAAAGAGAATAATGAGCGTCTCACAGGTATTCGTGAGCTTGAAGAGCAATTGCAAGGACTCAAAAAGCAAATCGAAGATCCTACAATTGCAGATGGGGTGAAACGCGACAAGTCACGTGACTTTCAACTTAAGCTCGATGAAGCTAAAGCGATGGACCGTGAGCGTCGTGAGTTTTTGAGCCGACGCACCCGTGCCCTTGAATTGAAAAAACAAGCAAGCATGCAGGGTATTCTTGAAGAGATTAAAAAATTAATCGTCGACCACGCTAAGGGAGAAGATTATGACTACGTATTAGATAAATCAGGTTTAAGTGCCAATCAGGTGCCATTTTTGCTCTACACGAAGGATGCTACAGATGCTACCACGGCGCTCTTGGCCAAGCTAAATGCAAATGCTCCTAAGGCATCTGCTGAGTAACACTAGATAATTTTAAATTAAACTTTTCGGAGTGCATTTTATCACGCCCTTTCCACTCGGAAAGGGCGTTTGTTGTTTTAAGAATAGGGATGCTATTGACGAGCACTTTCGAAGAAGGCAATTTAACAGAGCTATTGAACTCTAATTTATAATGAAAACTTTAAAGCAAATATCTGTGGTGATTGTTACCTGCAGCATTTTAATGACGAGTGCGGTTGCAGAAAATCCCAAGATTGGGGTGGTCGATATCCAAAAGCTTTTCAAGGAATATTACAGAACCGAGCAGGCTCAAAAGCAATTCAACCAGGACTATGCAGCAATTCAGAAAGCAGTGAACCTGCAGCTTGAGCAAATTAATGAAATGGTG
>CBFHKM010000019.1:8402-17535 GCA_965656385.1 Oceaniferula sp. | reverse complement strand
CCTGCAGTTGAAGTTGTTAAAGGAATCTTTGAAAGATGAATCCTTGGATGAAAATGCGAGCTTCAAATACTCCCAAGAATTTAAGTTAATAGACAAGCAGCGGCAGGTTCTTTTAGCGGAAATGAAACAGACAGAGCTTGAAAATAAAAAGAAGGTAACAATGCGTAAGTCTGCTAGCATGCAAGGTATCATGTCTGAAATACGGGGTAAGGTGGTGGTTTTTTCAGAAAGGCAATCTTATGACTTTGTATTCGATAAGTCTGGTAAAAATACCAACCAGGTTTCGTTTTTTATCTATCTTAAAGGTGCAATAGACATAACCACTGAGATGCTTGAGGAATTAAATCATTCAGCGCCCAAGGCGGTTGGCCAATAAGTTCAGTTTGACTTGATAGACTTGTAAGCACAATGATGACTCCGTTACTCCGAAAAATTCTAGGAATGAATTGGCTGTTGGTGTTTACGATGCTGGCATTGGCGATTTTTGGGGTTTATGCAATAGAAAGTGCAGCGCGGCACTTACCCAATGGCGGAGAATATTACGCTCACCGCCAAAAGGTTTGGATTGTGGTTGGTTGCATCGTGTTTTTAGTCACGGCATTGGTTGATTACCGTTGGATTCGATGGCTCGGTATACCGATGTATCTGTCTGGTTTGGCGCTAATGATCATGGCTATTTACAAGGGAAGTGATGTGCACCAAATTAGCTTGGGGGTAATTTCATTTCAGCCCACCCAGCTTGGTATTGCTGGTGGCATTGTTCTGATGGGATCTTTGTTGCAGGACTTGCCTCGTTGGCATGTTTTTTTCAGCCTGCCGTGCATCAAGCTGGGTATTATCGGAGTCTTAGCTGGAGTCCCATTTCTGATTGTAGTTGCCATGGGGGATATGGGCTCAGCGCTCGTATGGTTGCCGGTGACAGCTGTGATCATGTTGGTGAGTGGTATACCATATCGTTATATGCTATTGCTCAGTATCATTGCGACAGGCTGTGTAGCGCTGGCATATTTTATTATTTTACCAAAAGCATCAGAGCGTGGCTCAGAGCGTATCGAGCTTTACCTTGCCATGCTCAATGGGCGTGAGGTCGATATTAACGGTGATGCATATGCGCCGTATTGGGTTTCCACGTCGATAGGGAAAGCTGGTTGGAAAGGTTTAGGATGGAATGCTTCAAGTGAAAGAGGTTCACTTCACGACAAGAAATACATTCCATGGAAAACGGCCCACAATGATTTTATTTTCGGAGTTATTGGCGAAGAGCAGGGATTTCGTGGCAGTTTATTGCTACTCCTTGGCTATTCCATGCTTCTAATACAATGTTTATTCATTGCTTTTTACAGCCGAGATAGCTCAGGAAAAATTATTGCAGCGGCTGTGGTAGCGCTTATGTTTTCCCATATTTTCGAAAATATTGGGATGTGCGTTCTCATGACACCAATCACGGGTATTCCATTGCCCTTGGTGAGTTATTCGGGAACGTTTATCGTGATGATTATGTTCCTGCTTGGCTTAGTGCAAAGTGTTTGGGTACACCGCAAGGTGGATATCGAAGAGGAAGAGGAGCCTGCTGAGCCGCAGGTCCGGAGATACGGCTAAGCGATTACCACTCAATGGCAGTAGCAGCCCAGGTAAGGCCGGCGCCAAAGACAACGAGGATGATGTTGTCTCCACGCTTAAAGCGGCCTTCCCGATGAGCCTCGTCCAGGGCTATGGCAACGGCAGCTGCAGATGTGTTGCCGTATTTGTCGAGGTTGACGAAGACCTTCTCATTGGGCACAGATAAACGGTCAGCAATGGCGTCAATGATACGTAAGTTGGCTTGATGAGGAACGACGAGGGTAATATCCTCTGGTGTCAGGCCGGCACGTTCGATGACAGTTTCGGCTGCCGTGCGCATGGCGTTGACTGCAAGCTTGAAGACCTCACGCCCTTGCATCGACAGAGTTTGTAAGTTCAATTCAGCATTTGCTGGAGTAATAGGGCAAGCTGAGCCCCCACCCTTAATTTCTAGGAGATTAGTGTGTCTTCCGTCAGTTCCCATTTCGGTTGCTAAGATGCGACCCTCGCCGTCTTGACTTTTTCGCAGCACCGCGGCCCCAGCACCGTCACCAAAAAGCACACAGGTATTCCTGTCCTCCCAGTTAGTGGCTGATGATAGCTTTTCTGCGCCAATGATGAGAGCGTTGCCATAGGCACCATCGGATATGAGGCGCTTGGCTATTTTCATCGCATATAAGAACCCAGAACAGGCCGCTGAAATATCAAAGGCAACGGCAGAGAATGATCCAAGTTTGGCCTGCACGTGACAAGCTGTAGCAGGGGTGGGTGTGTCAGGAGTAATGGTCGCTACGATGATGAGCTCGATGTCCTCAGCCGCTATGCTCGCTTGCTCTAGAGCCTTTTCTGCGGCCTTGGCGGCCATGTCAGATGTGAACTCGCCCTCAGCTGCGATACGCCTCTCCTTGATCCCTGTGCGAGAGGTGATCCACTCATCACTAGTATCTACAACCTTGGCTAACTCATCATTGGTTAAAATACGCTCAGGAAGGTAACTACCAGTGCCAGCGATGGTGACGGGCATAACAGAAGTGGATGAATTCATAAAGTCAGACGAAGTGGAGATGTAAGAAATCTAGACAAGAATAGACACTTGAACAGCAAAATAGCCGATGTCTGAGAGGATTTACACAGAGTGTGAAGACTCTGCATTGATGCGATCCAGCATTTGTTCAATGTGTGGATTAACCTTGAGACTCACTGTCTCGCGCGCAACTCGAACTGCATTCTCAATCGCAAGCGCAGAAGACCCACCATGACCGATGATGCACACACCATTTACTCCGAGTAGGGGAGAGCCGCCGACGTATTCATAGCTGCTTTTTTTCTTCACTGCTTTGAATGCACCTTTAGCAATGATTGCACCTAGGATACGAAGAGGGTTACGTTTGAATTCTACTTTGAGCCATTTGGACATCGCCTTGGCGGTAGCTTCGCAGCTTTTCAGTATGATGTTGCCAGTAAAGCCATCGCACAGCACAACATTAAGATCGCTCTCAAACAAATCATGTCCTTCGACATTGCCTACAAAATCAAATGGGGCGTTGCCTGATGATTCAAGATCTTTGATGAGGGCAAAGGTTTCTTTGGTGAATTTGGTGCCTTTTTCATCCTCTTCACCGTTAGACATAATACCTATCTTTGGTTGTTTAACACCAAGAACGTAGTGCGAGTAGACCGCGCCCATTACAGCGTAAGTTAACAGGTGTTCGGGCTTTGCCTCAGGGTTGGCTCCTGCATCTAGTAGCTGGCAAATACCGTATTCATTGGGTATGGCTGAGGCAATTCCAGCACGCTCAACTCCACGTAAAGTTCTGAGCTTGACCGTAGCTGCCGCAACAGCAGCGCCCGTATTACCGGCACTTACTACGGCATCCGCGTCCCCTGATTTCACCATATCAGTAGCTATGGAGATCGAGGATTTCTTTTTTCGACGCAGAGCTTTAGCTCCAGACTCATGCATTTCGACAACATCAGGAGCATCGATGATGACAGCCCGAGGGTCGGTTAACTGATGCTCTTGAATTTCTTGTTTAATTAACTCTGAGTTGCCAACCAAGAAAATCGTTTCAATATCAGGATATTTTTTGAGAGCATCACGAGCACCAACAATGTTTACGGTAGGTGCGTGGTCGCCACCCATGGCATCAATAGCAATTTTCATGATTCGGTAGTTTGATGAGCAATACTGTGACGCATAGTAAAGCTATGTGTTTACATGAAACGAGCGGAATGCCGAGACATTCCGCTTCGTGAGCAATGAGTTAAATCGAGGTGGGCCTAGAGGGCATCCACTTCTAGAACTTGGCGCTCGCGGTATGTTCCGCAATGGGGACATGCAATGTGAGAAGGAACGCGGCTTTCGCATTCTGGGCATGTCTTGAGCTTGGGGGCGCGCCAGCGGTTGGCTCCGCGACGCATCTTTTGCTTCATTTTGGATGTTCTGCGTTTGGGTACGGCCATGGTAGTAGTAGGTTGAGATTGTTTGAGTTGTTGATTTAGAGCCTTTTGGTGTGCTAGAAAGCTTAGTTTAATTGCGATGAGGGCTAATCATCAAGTGCATCCAGAGCATCCCAAGGATTAGGTTCTTCGTCTTGGAGGGGCGTCTTTACCTCATCAGAAGGGGGTTTGTCCACTGCTAAATACCGAGAATCTAAATTACATTCTTGCAAATCATCGCCTTGATCACAGTGAGGATAGTCTGGAATAAGAATGACGAGCTCTTCTCGCAAGATTTCACTGATATCTAGTGGTGAATTAGTAATTTCTTGGCAGAGGCTTATGTTCTCAGCGTCAATGGTTTGTGTGAATTCAGCTAAGCAGCGATCACAGCAGAAAACAAAGCTGGCAGTGAGGTTGCCTCTGATGAGAAGTTCGCTGTCAAATTTTTGGATAAAAACATCATAATAAAGAGGCCCTTCAGCTTTTATTTTTTCGCCCTTGGCTGAAAAAATAGAACCGTCAAGTTCTCCCGAGTATGTTTTGCCCTCTTCTGGTAGCGAATTGAGATCAATGGGTAGATGTTTTTTCACGAATATTAGGAGCTGGTCAAATAGACCGAGTGTTCACGAGGTTCGGTAGTTCTGCCGATAATACTGGCGCATGGTGCAGAGGTCTCCTCAAGTGTTTCCATGACAGCATCGATGTTTTCCTCTGGTACGCTGAGTAGGAGACCGCCGGATGTCTGAGCATCTGCATAAATTAGTTTTTCTGCTTCGCTGACATTATCTTCAAAGTGAGTGTCAGGAGCGCTATAATCCAAATTCTTTTTGCTGCCACTTGGCACGCATCCAGACTCTATGAATGAGGTGATTTCGGATGTCATTAGGGGGAATGCGCTAGCATCGAGCTCAGCACTGACTTGGCTACCTTTGCACATTTCTATGAGGTGACCACTGAGGCCAAAACCTGTGATATCTGTGCAGCAGCGCAGTAATGCTCTCTCGGCAAGAGTGGCTCCAGGTTTGTTGAGAGTTGCCATAAGCTGAGCTGCGTGGTCGGCTAATTGCTCGTTACACTCGCCTCGTTTGATGGCAGTTGAGACAATGCCGCTTCCTAAAGGCTTGGTTAAAACTAGTATTTCTCCCGGCTTAGCGAGAGAATTTCCCAAATAACGATCTGGGTGGACGATGCCGGTGACAGCAAGCCCATAGATAGGCTCAGGGTTTTTGATCGTGTGTCCACCCATTAGGCTGCATTCTGCTTCGACGCACATTTCAGCACCACCTCTGAATATTTTTTGGATGATATCATTGTCGCAATGCTCTGTGGGCATTCCAGCAATGGCGAGTGCTGTGAGTGGCCGGCCTCCCATGGCGTAGACATCAGAGAGTGAGTTTGCCGCAGCAATGCGACCATAGAGGACGGGGTCGTCTACAATGGGAGTAAAGAAGTCAGTCGTTTGCACGAGGGCTCGTTCGTCATCAATTTTGAAGACGCCTGCATCATCTGCAGTGGCGGAGCCAACAAGCAGCCGATCATCATGGTATTGGGGTAAGCCACGCAGAACCTGCGTAAGTGACCCCGGATCCAGTTTGGACGCTCATCCAGCACAGGAGGCCAGAGATGTAAGCCTGATAGTTTCTTTGCGATTCATTATTGCGAAGATAATGTTGTATCTGATTTAGAATGTTTTCAAAGCCGCTTAAAATTTGGCTGACTTTGCGATAAGAGAATTCTCGCCAGAGTGTCACATCTGAAGCCAGCGAAAGCGAGTGCATATTGCATCGATTTTTTGCTTCTAGCTTGCTCGGTTTGTATGCAAAGTTACGGCCTCTTATTTATGACTAATTCTTTAGACCCAACTTCGATAAAAGATGAGCTGAAATGTAAGCCTACTAAGTGGTTCTTTTGGCGGGCATTGGCAATTCTTGTTATGTTCGGGGTGTTTTTTGTGCTTTTTTTGCAGGATGGATTGACGGGGTATCGTGCTAAGAATCTACAGTTCTATTTATACGAAAACTTCAAGAGCGCGGGCCTGCAGTTTCAAAAGATGCAGCAGGAAAGTGACATCAGTGAATCTGACTGGAAGCAACATGCATTGTCTCAAGAGTGTATATTCCCCGAGGATGCGAGCACTATTCTACCTAAAGATACCCAGTTGCCTATGTCGTGGCCGGAGTCTATTGCTGGCAGTTATGATTTGATGTCCTCTAAAGGCGGGCAAAATGGAGCCATTAAACTGTGGGAAAAATATGCTGCGGAGAGAAAATGGGATTCTGAGCCTATGGATCACCCGATGGACGCAGGTAAGATACGTGAGCAATTTTATGCCGCTGGTGTAACCGGACTTTTGCTGCTGTTTACGCTGTATGTGCTGATACGAACTTCAGGTCGAAGCATTAGCGTTGATGAGGAGGCTTTGTATACCCAGAATGGAAAACGTATTCCGTATGCTGATATGTTACGTATTGATAAGCGGAATTGGGATAGCAAGGGACTAGCTCTCATCTATTATGATGATAGGGGAAGTGAGAAAAAGGCAAAGCTGGATGGAATGGTATATGGTCAATTCAAAGAAGAGGACGGGGCTCCTGCCGAGCGCTTGTTTTGTTACTTAATGGATCACTTTAAAGGCGAGGTCGTTGAGTATGTAGACCAAGAGGCAGGCGATGCGGAGGATGAAAATAAGGGTGAAGAGTCGGCTGGCAAGAACCCTGAGTAGGATTAGGCGATAAAAGATTATTTTCAGTATTGCCAATAGAGAGCCTCGAGGCTACATCTTCATCAACCAACCAACTATACTATTCAATAATGTCTGACATCGAATCCAAAGTAAAAGATATCATCGTCGAGCAACTCGGCGTAAATGCTGACCAAGTTAAGCAAGAAGCTAAATTCATCGAAGATCTCGGAGCAGATTCACTCGATACTGTTGAGCTTGTTATGGCTTTTGAAGAAGAGTTCGGAATCGAAGTTCCTGACGAAGATGCTGAGAAACTTCAGAGCGTGAGTGACGTCGTCACATACGTGTCAGCAAATTCCTAATCAATTAGATCTACATTGCTGGCTGGGGAGCAACAAGCTACCTCGCAAAGCTTCAATAATTTAATTCCAGAGCAGACTCAGTATTGGGTCTGCTCTTTTTTAGGTCCTATTATATATCGACTGGCGAATGCTAATGATTGCATGTTTGTCGTTTCATGCGAGAATACTGGGAGTAATACTAATAAATTTTAACATCTAATGGAACATTCTCCTGACAGCATTCAATATGCAATGGAAACCGCGCGTCTTTTGCATGAGCCCGACAGACGAATCGATACGTTTGGTGCCACTCGCTTCAAATTTACGATGCTCAGTGAGCCTATGGATTCAGTTGGGCAGGTTCGCATTCGGCAGGGTGAGATGGAAGCGCAGAAACCTCAAATCATACGTCCTGATGTGATGCAGGGAGTGGAGCTGGAGGGTTTTCAAGAGAAGGCTGGTGAATTTATCGACTGGTTGAAAACTAACAAACTTGAGCCTGTTTTTTTCCAATATGGCTTTGTATTTAAACGCAGCCACGTCACAGAATCCGTTCTCAGCGACAACATGGAATCAGTGCGAGACAAGGTGCTTGCTGATGTCAAGGCGACCGGTGATCCAATGTTAGCGATTATCGAAGGAGTGGATGATGCATGGGAGGTTTGTTTGTTGAAGTTTTCCATCGAGATGATTGGCAAGTCGGCAGACATTAACGTCTTTGACTTCAAACGTAAGGGATTGCTCTAATAGCGGGCTGCTCCCCGATAATTCCTCATCATTTTCATGCGAATTATGCTCATTATCAAGTCGGTCGCGATGCTGCTTGTGCTCAGCGTGATCGGCTCCACTGTATACTTAATCAAAGATTATACAGGTTCTGTAGAAGATTTGCCGGGTGCCATGATGGAACGTCAGCGAATGGCTGAGAAAGAACTTAAAGTGAAGACCGACCAAGTTCAAGATAGTGGAAACAAACCGGGCGAAAAAGCCTTTCAACGAGCCAAGGAATTGTTGGCGGAGGAGTCGATGCAGGAGGCAGAAGAAAAGATGAAATATATCGTCAGTTTCTATCCTTCTGCGGAGTGTGCTACAGAATGTCGGCGAATTTTGGGCGAGATCAACCTAGATCGTTTACTCGACCCCGCCAAGCTGGAGGGAAAGAAAGTAGTCTCTGTTCGCTCCGGCGATACATTTTCGCGTATTATTGCAGAAAATAAAACGACAATGGATAGTTTAGTGCACTTGAGTGGGCTTAAACGCAGCGATCACCGTAGTTTACACCCAGGTGACAAGCTCGTCGTCATGCCCATGGAGATGCGCGCTGTCATTGATTTACGACGTAACACGCTGACGATCTGGAATGGTGGAGAGTTTATCAAGGAATATGCCTTGCTGAATGCATCTTATACGAGCAGGTCTAAATCGAAACGTTGTAAAATCGGGCTTATTCGAGGTGAGCAGGAGGGAAAACTTTATTTGAACCATGCTGAGGAGTACCGTGGCTCCAACAAGGTGATTATCTTGTCTGATAAATCACTCGCCATTAGATGTTTTTCAAGTGACAATACCAATGAGCCAAGTCTAGGATTCATGCTCTCGAAAATAGATATGGAAGAGCTACCGCTCTTACTTAGGCCAGGAAATGATGTTGAAATTAAACAATAGAGAATATCAAAATTCCGCGGCAGAGATTGACCAATTTTTCTTTTTATTTCACCAAATTATACAACGATAACCGGTAACCTATTTATATGAAGCCTCTTGATTTTGAAAAGCCCATTGCCGAGCTAGAAGCCGAACTTGAAAACCTTAAGAATAAGGCTCAGACACAGGATATCGACATGTCTGATGAAATTTCTGCGATGGAAGGGAAGTTGTCAGCGACCAGGAATAACATTTATGATAATCTGTCTCCATGGCAACGAGTTCAAATAGCACGCCACACCAATCGCCCATTCATGCTTGATTACATTTCACATGTGTTTGATGACTTCTGTGAACTCCATGGAGATCGTCATGTTGGTGATGACCATGCGATGCCGGGTGGTTTTGCCACCTTGGGCGGACAACGTGTCGTGGTTGTGGGTCATCAAAAAGGAAGGGATAC
>CBFHKM010000019.1:2416-8302 GCA_965656385.1 Oceaniferula sp. | reverse complement strand
GAGAACTTAAAGCGCAACTTCGGTAGTGCGCATCCTGAGGGCTACCGCAAGTCATTGCGGTTAATGCAGCTTGCTGAAAAATTCAAACTTCCAGTTATTTGTCTAATTGATACTCCCGGTGCTTTTCCCGGCATTGGCGCCGAAGAACGAAACATAGCTGAAGCAATTGGGTATAATTTACGAGAAATGATGCTGCTGAAAACGCCAACCGTTGCTGTCGTTCTCGGAGAAGGTGGGTCAGGCGGAGCGCTTGGGATTGGTGTTACGGACCGTGTATTGATGATGGAGAACGCTTATTACTCTGTTATCAGCCCAGAAGGCTGCGCAGCTATTCTCTGGAAGCACCGCAAACATGCCCCTGAGGCAGCTGAGGCAATGAAAATTGCGGCACCTGATCTTGCAAAGCTTAAGCTTATTGACGAGGTCATTCCAGAGCCGAAACAAGGTGCTCATCATGACCACCGTGAGGCTGCGGATAATCTTCGTAAGGCTGTTTTAGCTCATATTGAATCTCTCCAAGCCCTTAGTTTGGAAGACATGCTGGAACAGCGCTACCAGAAGTTTCGCCAATATGGTGAATGGCAGGGAGAATAATTATTGGTTACGACGCTTCAAGCTGTGCCAGTAGCTGGTATCAGGTTTGAGCAATATATGGCTTGAAGACGCTGCTAGATCAAATTGATCAATGAGGAGCTCAAGTAGCACCAGTGATGCTGTTGCATCGTAGAGAGCATCGTGCCATGATCTATTTTTAACAATTTGGCTAACTCTAGGTGTTAGCTGCCAGTGTTCGCATAGGTCTCCTAGGGCATGTGATTTGAGTTCAGGCCATGCCGCACGAGATAGTTGAAGGGTATCTATCCAGGGGCCTAAGCCGTGACCTGGAAATGCGTTTAGATAACGCTTCTCCGTGCCGTGTCCATGTGCGACGACGAGCCGGTCAGATAAGATGGCTTTAATGTTGGGCCAGAGTTGCATTAATGATGGCGCATCGGCTAGATCACCTGTCGAAATGCCGTGAACCTTCTGGGCTGACCAGGTGATGTTTTTGCTGGTTTGTATGAACGATGTGAAATGCTCATCGTGACCAGACTTCATGGACCAAGAGGCCATTCCGATTTGAACGGGAACATCAGTTTGACCACGCTCTGCACCAGCTGACTCAAAGTCAATGGCTGCAAAAGTTTGCTCAGAAATCATGTGGCTGACACAGGAATAATCCAGCTCTTAATGCTTCTCTTTCAGCCAGCGACGCCTGCCTCTTTAAGTGCAGAAGCAGCATTGAGAATGATGTTCTCCGTGGTGTCCCAGTCAATGCATTGATCGGTGATTGATTGGCCGTAGGTGAGCTCATCTATCGGTTGTGGGAAGCTTTGGTTTCCAGCGACGAGATTGCTTTCGAGCATAGCTCCTGTAACTTGCTCGTTACCCGCAGTGCGCTGACGAACGATTTCATCAAACACAGCGGGCATTCGTTCCTGCTTCTTTCCGCAGTTGGCGTGTGATGCGTCAATCATGATTGATGGCTGCAATCCGTGTTGAGTTAGTAGATCGGAAGTCACCGCGATATCGTCAGCGCCGTAGTTTGGTCCATCGTCGCCACCTCTTAGAATGATGTGGCAGTCAGGATTACCTGATGTGGTTACCGCTGAAGCAACGCCCTGCTCACTGACTCCGAGGAAAGTTTGGCTCTGCGTGGCGGCTTTGATCGCATTGACGGCGGCGACTAAATCCCCAGTAGTAGTATTTTTGAACCCAAGTGGCATTGATAAGCCAGATGCCATTTGGCGGTGTGTCTGGCTTTCTGTGGTGCGAGCCCCGATTGCTGACCAGCTGATTAGGTCGGCAATGTATTGTGGGGTGATGGGGTCAAGTAGTTCTGTGGCTGTGGGTAAACCAATATCGATGATTTCTCTGAGAAAGAGACGAGCTTGTCGTAATCCTTCGGGAATGTTGTCAGATCCATCAAGCCATGGATCCATAATCATACCTTTCCACCCGACGGTGGTGCGGGGTTTTTCGAAGTAAACACGCATCACGATGTAGATCTGGTGTTTGACTTGCTCTGCTAACTTAGCCAGTTTTCTTGCGTATTCGATACCAGCTTTAGGGTCATGAATTGAACAAGGACCACAGATGACTAAGAGGCGCTTGTCGTCGCCGTTGAGGATGTTGCGAATGTGTTGGCGGGATTCGGCCATAAATTCGGCCTGTTGCTGGGAACGTTCAACCTCAGATAGAAGAAGGGAAGGTGTGGGCAGAGGAATATTGCTGGAGATGTGGAGGTCAGTAACTTGAGCCATGGAGAGACATTTAAGAAACATAGGCAAAGAATCAAGATTGAAGTATGTGCTTGGGCTGATAATTTCTCATTTATGCACGATAAGGCGATCGATTTACTTAAGGAGCTAACCAATGCTCATGCGGCACCTGGGTTTGAACATGAAGTTCGAGCTGTATTTGCAAATCAACTAGAGGGCATGGGGGAGCTGACTACCGACGGTTTGGGGTCTGTTTTTTGTGAGTCAGGTAGTGGGCCAAGGATTTTGCTGGCTGGGCATATGGATGAAGTTGCCTTTAGGGTGCAGAATATTACTCCAGACGGATTTATTCAGTTTGTCAGTCTAGGTGGTTGGTGGTCGCACACTTTACTGGCCCAGCGAGTCGTAGTATGCACACGTAATGAAGGTAAAATTACGGGGGTGATTACCTCCAAGCCACCTCATTTTTTGCCAGATTCTGAAAGGTCTAAAGTCCTTCCTATCGAGGCAATGTTTATCGATGTTGGTGCATCAAGTCGCAGTGATTTAGAACAAAATTTTGGAATTCATCTCGGGGATCCTGTCGTGCCGATGAGTGATTTCACCCAAATGCACAAGCCTGATCTATTGATGGCTAAGGCACTTGATAACAGAGTCGGGATGGCGGCGACGATTCAAGCGATGCAGGCATTCGCTACAAAGACTCACCCTAATACGCTGATTGCTTGTGGCACTGTGCAGGAGGAGCTTGGTGTTCGTGGTGCGACTACGGCGGCGGTGAAGGCGAAGCCAGATGTTGCGATCGTGCTTGAGGGGACACCTGCAGATGATACGCCGGGAATGGCAAGGGCGTCGGCACAGGGGGTGGTGGGCCAAGGTGTGCAGATACGACTTCAAGATCCGACAGCAGTGATGAATCCAGCACTCGTAGATTTTGCGGTAGCGGTAGCCAAAAAACAGAATATTAGCCACCAGCTTGCCGTTCGGAGCAGTGGAGGAACAGATGCTCGTGCATTTCAGTTATCGGGTATAGGTGTGCCTACCATTGTGCTGGGTGTGCCGGCTCGTTATATTCATTCACATAATGCAGTGATTGATGTACGGGATTACCATGCAATGGTGGATCTCTCCATCGCGTTAGTAGAGCGGCTCAACCAAGCAGAGGTTGACGCTCTTACTGCCTATTTGTAATACAACTCACATAAATATCTCTTGCCGGAAACATTTCATTGGTATCATTTAAACTCATGCTAGCAACTTACATTCACAATATGGATCCAGTCATCTTTGATGTTGTTGGTCCGATTAAGCTTCGCTGGTATGGTTTAGGTTATTTGCTGGCCTTTGTGCTCGGTTATTATTTATTACGCTGGCAAGCACGTAAAAAACTGTGGGTAATGCCTGAGGAAAAGGTAGCTGACTTTATTGCCTACGCGGCCTTTTTTGGTGTCTTTATCGGTGGCCGGCTTGGATATATATTGTTTTATCAAATTCCTGAAAATGATTTCCAAGGATGGAGAGATCTACTCGCTGATCCCTTAATGGTATTGCGTGTATGGGATGGAGGTATGGCTAGCCATGGGGGGATTCTAGGCTTGATGATATTCACTTGGGTCTATGCCAAACGAAATAAGGTTTCTTGGACAGCCGTCGGGGACGGCTTGTGTGTAGTGGCTCCTATCGGCATTGGCTTAGTTCGCTTGGCAAATTTCATTAATGGGGAGCTCTATGGTCGCATTGCTAGTAGCTTAAGTTGGGCGATCAAATTCCCAGCATCTCTGTATGAAGATTTGAATTACAATAAGGCATCGATTAACGAGGCATATTATGCCTGCCGGCAAGTCGCTCCTGAATTAGGAACAGGGGAGCTTTCTTATGATTCGGTAGTAAGTGCAGCCCGCAACAATTCAGAGCTTTCTGAAACATTAGGCCAATATCTCCAAGCTCGCCACCCGTCACAATTGTATGAAGCAATACTTGAGGGCTTGGTTTTGTTCGCTGTTTTGTTTTCTGTAAGGGTTAGGTTCCCAAAACTTGCCAATGGGGTAATCACGGGTCTTTTTTTCCTGCTGTATGCGGTGTTCCGTATCATTGTGGAGAGCTACCGTGAACCTGACTCGGCGATGATCGGAGCACTTACTAAAGGCCAGTTTTATTCGACATTTATGATCGCTGCTGGACTTGGGTTTATTGGATTTGCCATGTGGCGGCAAAGTAAAGAGAAAGCCTTATAAAGCCTCAAAGCTTCGTTGGTATTGATCGAATAGCAGGGTTTCGGTATAGCCCGCCTGCTTTGCTAAGTCTGTTGCTTTGTCAAAATCACGTCCCAACTCCTCGGGGCGATGAGCGTCTGATGAAATGACGATGGGGATACCGGCAGAACAAGCGAGATCGATGAAGTCGGCGGCAGGATAGGATTCTTTGCAGGGCTTATGCCATCCCGCAGTGTTGATTTCGATAGCGCATCCCGCAGTGGCTATGGTGTCGATGGCCGCCTCATAATAGCGGCTAAGGTCACCCGAAGGATGATAGCCGAATTTTTTGATAAGGTCAGGGTGTGCTAGAATGTCGAAGAGGCCGCTTTCAGCCATGTCAGTATAAGTCTTCCAGTAGCGACTCCAAGCGTCATCGATATCTGTCTTGGCCCATTTTTCTAACCACGCAGGATTATCAAAATCCCAATCAGATAAGTAGTGCACAGAGCCAATGAGGTAATCCCAGTTGTATTTGCCTTTGAGTTCCTCAATCCAAGGTTCACATCCGGGCAGCCAATCACATTCGAGTCCTGCACGAATAGGAATTTTGCCATCGGCTGCAGCCTTGGCACGGTCTATCCACTGGAAGTAATCGGGGAGTTGTTTGGTAAGCATTCTCCAGTCATCGAATGGCTCAGGAACAGCGGGGGCGTGGTCAGAGATGCCGTATTCGGTGAGACCCTGGCTGATAGCTGCTTGCACATATTGTTCCGGTTCTCCCTCGGCATGATGGCAGAGGGGGGTGTGGCTGTGATAGTCAGCAGGCATGGTGATGTGCGAGAAGATTAGCTGAAAGATTAGCTAGAGAATTCTGGCTCCCGAGCTTGGTCGAGAGGTGAATATTTCCGGAGTGATACCGGTGCGTGTGGTGTATTGCTTGGTTAGTGCCTCGATGATAGTTTCAGCATGAATTGATTCGCAGAGGGTGACGGTGGATCCGCCAAAACCTCCGCCCGTCATGCGTGAGCCGATTACGCCAGCTTTTTTACCAAGCGACTGAGCGATTTCAACCATGATATCGAGTTCTTTGCAGGAAACCTCGAAGTCATCTCGTAGAGAGGCATGGGAGGCATACATAAGATTTCCAAGAGCATCAAAATCGCTATGTTCGAGAGCTTCTGCAGCATCAGCGGTGCGTTGGATTTCACCGACAACATGCCGAGATCGTCGGTAGACGATGTCTCCCATTCGCTCTTTGGCAGTTTCAACATCTTCTCTGGTGACATTACGCCAGCTGGGCTTGTCGATGATCTTCAGCCCGTCTTCTGTGGCTGTGCGACGTGAGGCGTAGCCACCGTCGGAGAGTTCGTGTTCGACACATGTATTGGCAACAATAACGGTGAGTTCTTGATTTTTAAAGGGGACGAGTG
>CBFHKM010000019.1:0-2318 GCA_965656385.1 Oceaniferula sp. | reverse complement strand
GTGGGCTCACCGGATTGGCAATCAATCATCACGAGGTGGTCTGGCTGGCCGAAGGCTGAGGCAAACTGGTCCATGATGCCGCAAGGGCAGTGGGCGTAGTTGTGCTCAGCTTTTTGACAAAGTAATGCTTTGATTTTAGTATCGAGCGTGATTCCTGTGAGGCCTTCTAGCAAGGTGGCGGTGGCAAGTTCGAAGGCGGCGGAGGAAGAGAGGCCGCCGCCGGAGGGGACGTTAGATGTGATATAGGCGTCAAAACCAGGGAGCTTGCAGTCGGTTTCCTCTCGGAAATATTGCATCACACCACGCGGATAGTTGGCCCACCTGGGTTCTGTCTCGATGATGTCGGCAGAGATGTCTATTTCAACAGTGTCGCCGCCCAGGGATGAGGCTAGCCTGACGGTGGACGTGCCGTTTGGAGTGGCTGCAATGATGATGTTTTGTTCCAGCGCAAAGGGAAGGACAAAGCCATCGCAGTAGTCGATGTGCTCACCAATCAGGTTGACGCGACCGGGAGCGGCGACGGTTATGGTGGCGGCCTTTCCGAAAGTGCCAATCAAGCCAGTTTCAGCCTGATGACGGAGCTTGCTGAGGTCCATAACGAGTATGTGTTCTTGGCTTTAGCGAGCAAAGCTGACGTAAATTGTGATCACGATGACAACTAAGGCTGCGCTTGCCCATTTTGCACCTTTCCATGGTGTTAAGTCTATCTGATTAGTTGCCTTCAGAACCCAAGCTTCAGGTCGTGGATTCACCGCGGTAATGATCAACATCACGATAACAAGAAAAGCAAAAACAATACCTAGAAAGTGAAATTCGTGAATACCCGCCGTGGCTAGAGCCTTTGAGCATGCTGGAATGAAGTAGCCAGCTGCGATTGTGATCAAACCTAAAACAAGACCTGTAAACCCAGCAATAGATGGGACTCTTTTGTGGAGAAGTCCGACTACGACCACTGCGAAAATGGGGATGAAATATATTCCATTCATCTTCTGGAGATATTTGAAGATGCTGGCCTGTCCTGCAAGAAGAGGAGCGATGAACATGGCTGCGATCGCAGTGCAGACGACAAAGGCCTTGGCAGAGCTAATCATGTTTTTCTCGCTGCCGTTTGGTCTGAGCACATGGCGATATAAACCGATACTGAATAGTGCTGAGGTGCTATTTAGTGCAGCGTTAAAGGAGCTGAGAATAGCTCCAACCATTACTGCGGCAAAAAATCCTGTGAAGTGAGGAGGCAATAAATCAAAGACTAGCTTACCGTAGGCTTGATCAGCCTTAACACCTTCAGCAGCATAGAGGTGGTATGCTATAATTCCAGGGATAACTAAGTAGATAGGGCCAAGAAGTTTGAGGGCGCCTGTCAATAAGACGCCTTTTTGCCCTTCAGCGAGGCTGCTAGCACCGAAGGTGCGTTGAATGATTTGTTGGTTGGTGCACCAGTAGAATAGATTGAGCAGGGCTACACCAGTAAACAAGGTAGAGAAGGGGACACTCTGGTCACCTGTTCCTATGGATGTGAGGCGCTCTGGGTGAGCTTCATTTAGCGCTGTCCAGCCAGCAAGTGCACCTTGGCCGTCACCTACTTTGTTGAGTGCAAACCATGCAATCATGAAGCCACCTATTAAAAGACCGATACCGTTAATGGTGTCGAGCACTGCAAGTGTGCGCAGACCTCCAAACCGAGAATAAAGAGAGCCCATGATTCCAATAATCCACACGGTTCCCCATAAAATGATTGTGTCCGGTGCGACGCTGTGTCCGAAAATACTCACTGGAGCATCGATTCCGGTTAAACCCTTGAGATCAAGCATTTGAGAAAGTCCAACAGCACCACTATAGAGAATGATAGGGATTAAAAGAAGTGCGTAAGCGATAAGGAAAATAAGGTTTGCCGCAGTTTGAGTTTTCCTGTCGTAGCGCAACTCGAGAAACTGGGGAACGGTTGTAATTCCAGTTTTGAGAAATTTCGGCAAGAAGAAAACAGCCATCAATACCAAAGCAATGACAGCGATGACTTCCCATGCCATGACGCTGAGGCCATCATTAAATGCGGCGCCGTTCAAGCCAACCATTTGCTCAGTTGATAAGTTGGTGAGTAAAAGTGAGCCAGCAATGATAGGGAAAGTTAGGCTGCGTCCACCCAGGAAAAAGCCATCAGAGCTTCCTTTTTCGTCTTTCTTTGTGATAGTCCAAGTGAGGAAAGCTGCGAAGCCGGTAAAGGCAAGGAATGATACGATAATCCAGAGGTGCATAATGTTGATTGAGTTGTGGTATGGCTTAGGGCCTTTTAATTAATATAGGGTAGTTAGTTTTTTGGA
>CBFHKM010000018.1:10919-24767 GCA_965656385.1 Oceaniferula sp. | reverse complement strand
CAGGAAGAACCTCGACACCCTTATCCAGTAGATAGCGTTCGGCTAGTGGCGTAGTGGGAGCATTTGCACCTTCGACCAACACTTTGCATTGAATCCGCTTAGCGTGTTCAAGATCGACCATCTGCTCAAGGGCCGCTGGGATAAAGAGGTCGACCGGAGTAGAATAAAATGTGGCCTCATCCACTGCCTCCGCGTCAGGGAACTCCTTGACTCCTCCTGTCGCCTCAACGTGTGCTGCCAGTGCTTCGGCATCGATGCCGTTAGTATTAAGAATCGCCCCAGTATGATCCATCACCGCTTTGAGTGTCGTGCCTCGCTCTTGCAGAAGGCGTGCGGTCCATGAGCCGACGTTGCCGTAGCCAATGAGACTACAGGAAACCTTATCCAGCTCTATATCCATACCAGGGAGTAATGCGTCGAGCACGTAAACAAGACCTTGACCTGTTGCCTTTTCGCGCCCCGCTGAGCCACCAAATTCAAGAGGCTTGCCGGTAACAACCCCCCGGGCAGTGACCTTGCTCGATGATTCAGCAAAATTGATATAAGTATCAGCCATCCATGCCATCACTTGAGCGTTAGTTCCAACGTCTGGAGCTGGGATATCATAATCAGGTCCAATATTATCGCCCAGAGCAGAAGTCATGCGTCGGGTGACGCGCATCAGCTCATCCTTGCTAAATTCGCGCGGATCAATACGCAGTGCCCCTTTAGCTCCACCAAAGGGTAGGCGCGCCAAGGCGCACTTCATCGTCATGAGGAGCGCAAGAGTTTTGACTTCATCGAGTTTAACCTCAGGGTGATAGCGGATGCCTCCTTTGTAGGGCCCAAGCACATTGTTGTGCTGCACGCGGTATGCTTTGAGTAGCTGCCATGTGCCATCGTCCATTTCCACCGGGCAGTGCACCATAATCTCGTTCTTTGGCTGCGTCAGCATGAGTTTCAGCCGCTGGGGAACCTCTAATGCATTGGCCGCCTCAAGGACCGAACCAATGGTTTGAAAGTAAAGGTTATGCTCATCATAAATCTCCTCCAATTCTTTGAAGATTTCACGGGCAGATTGGCAGGCTGTTGTGTCGCAGTTATCCATTAGGAAAGATACTAGCTCGCACACCGACGCTGACAAGTCTGCTAGTCCTCAATGTGCAAGTAATATTTCGTGATGATGCATCACTGTATACTTGGCAATGTGCAAGTGGGATGCCAATAATCTCAAGGTCTTCCCTATCGAACATCATTAGCCGTTTATCGTTCGGGTTGAGCCCAGATACCACAAACAAATTCAGACTGAAAATTTGAAACTAGAGAACATTATTGCTGCACTGCCTGAGTCAAAGCTCAGACACGATGGTGGCTGGCTATTTTCACCCAAGCCGCTCGCACTTGACAAGAAAACGGCGAAGGTGCTCACCCAACTCGGTCACCCGCTGGCTCAGTTTCAAAAAGCTTCTGACTCGCTCTACCAACGTAGTGTCAAAGGCACACTCCCAAGCTGGATCCACCAGACCCTCGATGCCGGCAAACCCCAATGGCTCATCGATGCGCAGCGCTCCCCGACCCTGCGCGACAAAATGCCACGCGTAATCCGACCAGATCTGATTCTGACCAGCAAGGATGGCGACGATCAACAAAGTAGTTTCGCCCTCACTGAGCTCGACTCTGTGCCAGGCGGTATGGGTATCACCTTGTGGCTATCACAATTCTATAGCGACCACGGCTTCGACGTTCTGGGTGGCGCAAGTGGTATCCGCGATGGCTTTCAAAGCCTATTTCCCGATGAAGGCGGCCGCATTCTTGTCAGTGAAGAGTCTGCAGACTACCGACCCGAGATGGAGTGGCTTGCCCAACAATGCAATAATATCCAAGCTCGGCACGCTGAGGCTGATGACGGTTGCGATAGCCCCGCTTACCGCTTTTTTGAGTGGTTCGACTGGGAAAATATCCCGCCGATCAAAAAACTGGCAGCTTCACCTAATCTCACTTCCCCCTGCAAGCCTCACCTTGAAGAAAAGCTCTGGCTTGCCCTACTCTGGTCACCTTCCCTCCGCGGTATCTGGGAGAAAGAGCTCCGCAGCAACCACCTCCAACGCCTACGCGAAATTGTACCCTTTGGCTGGGTCGTAGACCCTACGCCCCTGCCACCACACGGAGCCCTGCCCCGCCTCGGGGTGCACTCGTGGGAGGAAGTTGCCGGTTTCAGCCAGAAAGAGCGCCGACTGGTATTGAAAATAAGCGGCTTCTCCGAACTCGCTTGGGGCTCTCGCGGCGTCTACATCGGCCATGACCTACCTGGCGCCGAGTGGAGCGACCACATTAGCAAGGCAACCGCGGCATTTAATGACCAACCCCGCATGATGCAGCAATACCACGCTGGGAAAATCATCGAGCATCCTTACTTTGATCCCGACACTGGGGAAGAGCGCATCATGAAAGGTCGGGCGCGCCTCTGCCCATACTTCTTTACCGATCACTCCGGAAAAACCAGCTTTGGAGGTTGTCTGGCCACCATCGTCCCTGCAGACAAAAAGAAAATTCATGGGATGAAGGACGGGATTCTTGTACCCTGTAGTTTGGAGTAAGCACCGCGAGGCCTCATTATTTAAGTATTCCGTATGACCTTTATTCGTCACGGTTCTGAGTCACTTTTTTTGCCAGCAAAGGTCAAAATTACCTTGTCAAAGTAGGGTCAATCCCCTACGACCCCCCAACCTTCGTTACGCCGCCGCTACAACTACGGGAAATTGAAGGACTTAACATTAAGAGCGGCGGATTTCCCAAAACACCAGAGCCCTCCTGATTCAAGGAAGGACACCCAATAAAAAAATGATCAACGAATTGATTAACGAAATGGTAGACGCTGGAGTTCACTACGGACACCAGACCCGCAAATGGAACCCGAAAATGAAGCCTTTCCTGATGAAGGACAAAGGCGGGATCTACATCATCAACCTCGAGGAAACAGTAAAGTGCCTCGATAAAGCCTCTGATTTCCTAGGTGAACTCGCCAAAAAGGGAGAGAAAATCCTCTTTGTTGGTTGCAAACGCCAAGCACAAGATTCAGTAGCCGAAGCAGCAGAAGCTATCGGGCAATACTACGTTAATCACCGTTGGCTCGGCGGAACACTCACCAACCTCGCAACAATTCGTCGTTCCGTAGAACGCCTCAAGTATCTTGAAGATATCGAGAAGTCTCCTGACTTCAAAAAGATGTCCAAAAAAGAACTCTCAGCTCTTGGACGTGAGCGCGAAAAACTACTGCGCAACCTTCGCGGTATTCGTGACATGGAGAAGCTTCCTGCTGCCATGGTCATCGTTGACTCCGCACGCGAAACCATCGCTGTTGCAGAAGCACGTCGCCTGAACATTCCTGTGATTGCAATTGTTGATACCAATGCAGACCCAACTGTCATCGACTATCCTGTTCCCGGCAACGACGACGCAACGCGCTCTATCCGTCTCCTACTTCAGAACCTTGTCGACTCTATCGCTGTCGCAAAAGACTGATATCACTCACGCACAAAACGAACTCAAATTACCCACTAACATGGCTATTACCGCATCTGCTGTTCAAGAGCTCCGCAAAATCACCAACGCTGGTATGATGGCTTGTAAAAAAGCCCTCACCGAAACTGAAGGTGACATGGACGCTGCCGTCAAACTTCTTCGCGAAAAAGGAATCGTCAAGTCTGCCGGTCGCTCTGATCGTGAGACTTCAGAAGGCCTCATCGCTGCTCACGTATCTGACACCGCTGAGAGTGGTGTACTCGTCGAGATCAACTGTGAAACTGACTTTGTTGCTAAAAACGAAGACTTTGGAACTTTTGTGAATGACCTCACCAAAACGATCGCCCAATCTGATGCTGCTGACGCAGAAGCTGCTGCAGGAATCTCCTATGGCGACGGCACTATCCAAGATGCTCTCGGCGCGAAGTTCTCTGAGCTTGGTGAAGTGATCAAGGTGAAGCGCATTACCCGTTACAACGCGGAAGGCAACGGCGCCGTATCCAGCTACATCCACATGGGTGGCAAGGTTGGTGTTCTTCTCGAGCTCAGTGCTGAAAATGCTGAAACCAAGAACAGCGATACCTTCAAAGAGCTTGCCCGTGACATCTGCTTACACATTGCAGCACTCAATCCTGCAGGCCTCACTCGTGATGACATCGATGCAACTACCATCGAGGAAGAGAATGAAATCAACCGCAAGCAGCTTCAGGCTGAAGGCAAACCTGCTGAAATCATCGAGAAAATCCTCATCGGTAAGATCAACAAGTACTTTTCTGAGTCTTGCCTTATTGACCAAGCATTTGTCAAAGATGACAAGGTAAGCGTAAAGCAGCATATCGCCGCACAGAGCAAAGCAATTGGCGACAACGTCAGCATTGCCCGTTTCGCCCGCTTTAACGTTGGCGCTTAACGAAGTAGATCAATCCAAATTTACAAACCCACCTCGCCTTGTGCAGGGTGGGTTTTTTTGTATCTGCATTATCTCTTTTTGCGCTTCCGGTAATCTGGCTTACCACTCTTCTTTGCTGATTTATGAGCAGGATTACGCCCTGATTTATCAAAGCGATCACTCGAGTGGCGCTTCGGCTTCCGTTGCTGAGGCCTTCTACTTCTTGGCTGCTCAGGGGCAGGCACCTTGTAGTTAAAACCCTCAGCAAAACGCTTAGCCAGAGTTTTGCCAATATGACGTTCCAGCTTCCTCAACCGTTCATCATCAGCCGAGCATACAAAACTAAGAGCGCAGCCTTCATTGCCAGCCCTGCCAGTGCGACCAATGCGGTGAATATAATCATCACTCTGCAGCGGAAAATCAAAATTGATAACGTGAGTCACATCAGGAATATCCAGGCCACGCGCGGCAATATCAGTCGCCACTAAAACCCGAATCTTGCTTGCCTTAAAATCACGCAAGGTGCGTGTGCGGTGATTCTGTGAACGGTCACTGTGGATTGCTTCCGCAGAAATTCCTGAACCATTGAGCTCCTTCGACAAATCATCAGCAGCTTCCCGTGTTCTTACAAAAGCGATAACCGAGAAAAACTGATGATCTTCGAGCAAGTGCTTGAGCAGATCCGCCTTCAGGTGTTGCTCAACAGGGTAGAGAAACTGCTCCACCGTCTCTGCTGGATTGCTCCGACTGCCTACCTCAATGGTGACAGGGTCTTTGAGTGTCTTTCGTGCTAGACGCTCTACCTGTGGAGGTAGAGTAGCTGAAAACAATAAACTCTGGCGGCGCTTGGGTAAGTTCGCCGTAATGGCCTCGATGTCAGGCATGAAACCCATATCCAACATGCGGTCGGCCTCGTCTAAAATTAAATGGGTGAGTTTACCAAAGCGACAATGCCCTGCCTCCATCAGCGCCATTAATCGTCCGGGAGTAGCGATAACAATATCCACGTCACTTTGCAGCTTCTCTATCTGGTGCCTTTCACTCGCTCCACCGATTACCATCGCCGTGCGCAGATTTGTATACTTACCATAAGTGCGAATACTTTGATTGATCTGTGCCACCAACTCACGCGTGGGGGCGATAATCAAAACACGAGTGCCGCGAGTTGCTAGCTCATGCGTCTTCTCTGACAACTCCGAGAGCAATGGCAGGGTAAACGCTGCCGTTTTTCCAGTTCCCGTCTGCGCGAGCCCAATAAGATCTTTTCCCTCCAGGATAGGCGGAATCGTTTTCGCCTGAATGGGCGTGGCCTCGCTATAGCCCGCATCATCAACCGCATCTAAAATACGTTTACGGAGATCCAATGCATGAAATAACATACCCGCTCTCTAGGGTTGAATCTACAAACTTCAAGAACTATTTCGCTAGCTTGGCTGAGGAATCTCGCGAAAAGGCCCATTATTCATGACCCATACTCACGCTCTGCAGCCCTTAATAATACGGCCTCAACATCAGGTAACAAACCGGTCCAGTAGCTGCTACATACAGCCACAGTGGAAATACCCAGCGCGCCATTTTTCGGTGACGTGCGAAATGATTGGTATAGCCAAGGGATAGCGTAATGAGAATGAAGGGTAAACTTAGTGCTGCGAGCAGTATATGGCTGCCCAAAATAATCAAATAAACCGTACGCTCCAGGCCTTCACCTCCGTGTCTTACCTCCTGTTGCGTTCCATGGTAGGTAACGTAACTGAGTAAAAATAATACGGAAAAACATACCGCGAACCCAATCGCCCGCTTGTGCAGTGTTATATTTTTGTTTTTTACTGCAACAACTGCAACCAAAAGGCTGATAGCTACCAGGGTGTTGAGAATGGCATGCAAGGGTGGCAGCAAAGGTAGCTCCATGCCAATATCGAGCTTGTATCTACCCATTACCACAACGAGCGCAAACACGGCACCACTGAGAACCCACGAAATGAAGACAAGCTTCTTGAGCAAGGCAGCATTCGGCTCTCGCTTGAGGTGATTATTTAAATCGTGGCTATCCCTCATCCTGCTACTTTTTCTTGAGCAACGACTGAACCGTGTAGTGCAGCTTGCTCTCCTCACCTCTCAGAAACGCCTCACCTTTTTTGCGGGCGTTGTATAGATCATGCCTTGTGATCATGGATAGATTTCTATCATAAACTGCGATCGACATATCGTGCTCAAAAGCTCCCAGCCTTGCAGCAGCATCCGGATCATCTCTTTTGACAATTGGCTGATACTTCATCTCGCTGACCATGTAATCGGTCAGCGCAGCTGCATCACCAGTCAAAAACCACCAGTTGGCATCATCAGCACCCAAGGCCTCCGCATATGATTTCATTTGGTCTACACTATCAGTCGCAGGATCTACCGTGATACATACAATGACAAAATCGGGATTGTTCTTGTACTTCTCGTAAAGTGCCTTCAAGCCCTGTGAATTACGTTTGGCACACATAGGACATGTGGCATAAAACTGAGCAAATGCCCAAACCTTACCTTTCAGCTCGGTAATCTTAACATCACGACCATCTTGATGCTTGAGACTCAGGTCATTTCGCAAAGTCAACAACGGCCCTGACACCTCATTGACAGAGTATTGAGGCTCCGGTGGCGGAGGTGGTTTCAGTTGCGTTCCTTGAATCAGCAATGTGGTTAAAATAATCAGCACGGAAATAGCTGCCGCGCTAACATAGATCGTCGTTATTTTTTGTTTATCAGTCATTCTCTGCTTCCTGTTTTGGTTTCACTCAGAACAAAATCAGTATTGGTGTAGAGCGTATTCTTGAGCTCATCAACGGCATGGAGAGCCGATTTAAATTTCTCAACGCTTTCAAGCTCAGGCTTCTCTTTTAATAATTCATGTGCGGCCTGCTCAAACTTAGCCGCCTCACGAAAATCATAACGCTGACGAATGTGCATTTCACGATCAATGAGAGCAAGTTGGGACGGGAATTTCCACTTGCCCGCTTGATCCTCATCTTGCCGCTCAGATACAATACCTAGTCTCAGCTGATCTTTGATGTAGCCTCTCTGTTTCTTGGTGTCTCCCGTAGTCAAAAACCACCACCTACTGTCATTGATGCCCAACTGATCCATTGCGCGCTTGAGATCCTCAGGATTCACCCCCTGGTCAACACCGTTGATAGAAACCGCGACAAACCTTAAATTATCGTTACCCTTATAGTGCTTGGCGATTTCTTTCATCATCGCGATAGCGTGCTTATTTTCCTCGAGCTGGTTGACACATACAGGAATCGCAAACCAGACCTTTCCCTCGAGATCATAGGTAGCTACCAACTTGCCTTCTTGATTTTTAGCTGCAAAATTACGACTTATTTTGGTCGTGATCGGGGGGCGCCCCTCATTGGCCTCTGTCTTCTGCTTAGATTTGGCAAAATAAGCCGTTAACACTACCACGGCACCGATTATCATGATGCCTACTAGTTTAAATGCCGTGCGGCGTAGCTCCGCCGGGTTTCTCTCAGCTGGTTCCATATCCATGGTGAAATTTGAGCCTGTTTTGCTGACTCGCGGGCACCCTAGCCTTGCTTCCAGCCGATAGCAAGTAATCCGAGTGCCAGCGGAAGATAAAGCAGCGTATAAAGGAATAATTTCTGTGCAGCTTTGCGATTTCCTAGCGCAGAAAATTTACCACAGAGCCATAACATGATGATGCCAACCACAGAGCCACCGACTAACCAACTCATATCGGCATAGCCTAGCCACCAGCCCAGAGGAGCTAGTAAGATGAGCAACACCGTGAATGCTGCCGCTATGCTTGCTGCTTTTTTCCCGGATATATCGCCATTAGTCCACATGACATAGCCAGCCTCTTCATATTGCTCACGAACCAGCCAACTAATGGCGACGAAATGAGGCATCTGCCAGAGGAATAAAAGAGCGAATAAATACCAACTTTGTCCGTCCGCCCAGCTTCCTCCTGCATCACCTGCCTGAGCCACTGCCGCCCAACCAATCATGGGTGGGATGGCTCCAGGAATCCCACCCAATAGCGTATTAGTAGAGCTGCGCCGCTTCAGTGGTGTATATAGAAAAACATAAACACCTAGTGCGATCGCCGCCAAATAGGCTGAGGCTGGATTTACTTTCAAAGCAAGATGAATAATGCCGAATGCAGAGAGAGCCCACCCAATGCCAAAGGCGTTCACAGGCATCATCCGTCTGGCTGGCAATGGCCGATCAGCCGTGCGCTTCATCCTAGCATCCTCTTCGATCTCCATCAGCTGATTAAAAGCTGCAGATCCAAATGCAGTGCAAGCCGTGCCAATCAGCGCATGGAATAATAACCAGCCATCGTAGAGCCACACCCCATGGAAATACTTCGCACTCAGCAAATAGCCAAACAAAGTAGTAACAACAACAAAGGTGTTTAAATTCACCTTGGTCAGGGTGACCAAGTCATCTTTGAGCGTTGGCGGCTTATCGTCTTTTTTCTTTCGTGCCATGAAAATATGCGTGGTAACTGACGCTTTGAGATTGCGTATGCTCTTTACTGCTCTGGATGAGCCATTTTGTCCACTGCTTCTTCACTTCCATACACCATCAGTGTGTCACCAGACTTTAGAACCTCCTCCTTGCTCGGGGTACCCACAAAAGAGCCGTCAACCTTGGTAACTCCTAATATGACGATGCCGTGATCGTTTGGGCGAGATTCATAAAGCGGTTTACCCTCAAACTGATGACCCGCCGCAATCTTAAAATCGGAAACGCAATATCCGTGCTCCACATTGAGCAACAATTCATAATCAAGTGCTCTGACCACACCAGCCCTCTCCAATGTATACCTCATCAAAGCATCCATCGGTCTGCGTATAAATCCGGTGCTCGCCAAAATATAGAGCACAAGAATACTTAGCAGAACTATACCCAGAATCGCAAAAAGAGCAGAAGCGCCCTCATCCCCTTTATTGACGAAAGTCACTATCAATGTGGCTAGTGCCGATGTTAAGCCGATGTTTCCAGCAACTATCAAATGAAGAATAATCCGCCGCCGCACCCTATGCCCCACGACCATCTCAGCCTCAGCAGTCGTGAATCCTACTCCAAAAAACGCAGAGGCAGCCTGAAATCTGGCCGCAGATAACGACATTCCTGTCAACACCAGTGCATTGGTTCCGACACGGACGATGAGCAGCGATACGAACACGATCGTCAAAAGAGCTAATAAAGATCCCATAGATCTATCAATATATCTGATTCAGAAAATCGGAAGCCAAAAAGCCCACCCCGTATGCTCTATCTTCTAGTAAGCAGTAACTTACATCTAATCAAACCGTAATTGTTTTTCGCCTTTTCCCTTGCCCCCAATTACATCCAATGGCAACATGTTATATTATCAACATCCGTACATTCATTTAGTTATCAAATACCTACCCCACTGCGATATCTGCTGTCTGTTATCCGTTCAAAACCAGCAACTCAACGACTTCCCCCGGAGTCCTTGCACCACCCAAATAAACAAACCAAACAATCACCATGGAAGTATCCGACCCCATCACATCTGTTCTAGCTAACAAAAGTTCAAAGATCTGCACAATCACACCAGAGGCCACCGTCTTTAATGCCATCGAGAAAATGTCCGAGTGCAATGTAGGTGCCCTACCCGTGATCGATAACGGCGAACTCATCGGAATCATCTCCGAGCGCGACTACACCCGCAATGTCATCCTCAAGGGCAAATCATCGCACGACATTGATGTTCAATCCATCATGACAAGCACCCTCGTCACCATCAGCGAGACCGACTCGGTGGCACACAGCCTCCAAACGATGACCCAAAAACGTGTCCGACACCTTCCCGTTCTCGATAATGGCGAGCTCGTAGGTATCGTCACCATCGGCGACCTCGTTAAATGGACCATCTCAGCACAAGATGCACTCATCGTGCAGCTTGAAGGCTACATTCAAGGAGCTTATCCAGGATAGATAGTGGTTAAAGAGCAGCGCCCTAAGTTGGCACAAAACAATTCATAGTAATACCAACTATGAATTATTGTTGTTTATATCTCAGATTGGCAGTTCGACTCCCTGAGCTTAAATAACAGCCCCAATTTCCGCCCTTGAATTATTCAGATTCGCTCCTATCCTGCGCGCTCCATGAGCGACCAGCCAGCCACGCCCGAATCCACTCCCCAATCTACTCCCCAGTCCACCGAAGCAGAACTTATCGCCGTCAGGCGTGAAAAGCTGGGTAAAATCCGTGATTTAGGAATAGATCCCTACGGAGCAAAGTTTGATACCACCACCACTCCGGGCAAGCTCAAGGCTAACTTTGCTGACGACCAAGCCGTAACCATTGCTGGCCGCCTTCTTGCCATACGCGACATGGGCAAATCCGTTTTTGCCACCATTGGGGACGTTGAGGGCCGCATTCAGATTTACCTCAACAAAAAAGGAGTCAGCGAGACCGACTGGGAACTCTACCAACTTCTCGATCTTGGTGATTGGATTGGCGTCGAGGGAGACAGTTTCACCACAGGCAAAGGCGAACCATCTGTGAAGGTAAACAAGCTAACCGTCCTAAGCAAGTCCTTGCGACCTATGCCTGATAAGTGGCACGGTGTCGCTGACCGGGAGACCAAATACCGCAAGCGCCACCTTGACTTGATGAGTAACGAGCACTCCGCCGAAGTTTTCATCACCCGCTCCAGGATGATCGCTGAAATTCGCAGCTTCCTCCACGAACGCGATTATCTCGAAGTAGAGACTCCCATGCTCCAGAGTGTCGCCGGTGGCGCCGCCGCCCGCCCGTTCGAGACCTATCATAATGCTCTCGGGATGGACCTTACTCTGCGAATCGCCCCAGAGCTATTCCTCAAGCGCCTACTTGTCGGCGGCTTCACCAAGGTCTTCGAACTCAATCGCAACTTTCGCAACGAAGGTATCTCCCGTCGTCACAACCCTGAGTTCACCATGCTCGAGGCCTACGCTGCGTATGGTGATTTTGAAACTATGGCTGACATGGTCGAGGAAATGACCTGCCACCTTGCTGAGAAATTCTGTGGTGGACTTGAAATTGAGCACAAAGACGAGGAGGGCAACATCGTTCGCACCATCAACCTGCAACGCCCATGGAAAAGAGCCAACTACCACGACCTCATCAAAGAAGTTGCTGGTGATGACTTTTTCGACATCAGCCCAGAAGCTCGCCGTGCCAAATGCGATCAGCTCGGTGTTCAGATTTCAGAGAAGATGGAAGACTATGAAGTCGTTCAACAGGTCTTTGAGAAAAAAGTCGAAGAGCACACTTTCGACCCCTGCTTTGTCACCCGCGTCGCTTCTGAGCTTATCCCCCTGGCAAAAGTCAGCCCCGGTGGAAAAACAGTAGAGGTTTACGAGCTCATTATTAATGGTCAAGAAATCTCACCTGGCTACTCTGAGCTCAATGATCCCGACCTCCAACGTGAACGCCTCGAACACCAAGCTGGAGGTGAAGAGGAGCAGGAAATCGATCACGACTTTGTCGAAACATTGGAAAACGGCATGCCCCCAGCAGGAGGCATAGGTATCGGTATCGACCGCTTAATCATGATGCTCACAGGCGCATCCACCATTCGTGATGTCGTCCTTTTCCCGCTGCTTAAGAAAAAGGACTGATCGACCAATCACCCCCACCACCACGAAATTTCCCCTTGCACCTGCGCAATCTGGCGTTAAGTAAAATGTGTGCAGGATATTACCATCCTCATACACTATTTTAAAATTCTAATCCACTATTTAACATGTCCGTACTTGTAGGAAAATCAGCACCGTCCTTCAGCTCTAAAGCTGTTCAAGGAGAAAACATCATCGAAAATTTCAGCCTCGATCAATACATCGGCGATAAATACGTTGTTCTCTTCTTCTACCCCAAGGACTTCACATTCGTCTGCCCGACAGAACTTCACCGCTTCCAAGAAGAGATAGAAGAATTCGAAAAACGTGGTGTTCAAATTGTCGGTTGTTCAACAGATACCGAATTTTCCCATTGGGCGTGGCTTCAAACCCCCAGAAACAAGGGCGGTATTCATGGAGTGAGCTACCCCATCATTGCCGACACCAATAAAACTATTTCCAACGACTACGATGTACTCGCTGGAGAATATGTACATGACGACGAAGGCAACCTCTCCGTCGAAGGCGAAATGGTAGCCTACCGTGGTCTCTTCCTCATCGACAAAGAAGGAGTCGTCCAACACCAAATTGTCAACAACATGCCGCTCGGTCGCTCCATCAAGGAATGCATACGAGTCATCGATGCACTACAACACTTCGAAGCACACGGCGAAGTTTGTCCTATGGATTGGCAAAAAGGCGATGACGCCATGACAGCAACCCACGAAGGTGTCTCTGGATACCTATCCAAGTAAGCAACAACGTATTACTTTTTTTATTCAGCCCGCCCACTCAACCGAGTTGGCGGGCTTTTTTTGTTACTTTGAACGATGGGGTTAAAATTAGCAGCTATTGCTGGCAAGAGGTTTTTGCGGCTTACGAGCAACACCGCACTTGCAGAAAGTGCTGAGAGGATGTAACCGATGGGCATGAAAATCCTCAGCCACAAGGATGCCTCCTACTCTCGTTTCGTCAAAAAACTCGATCGCCGTTCAACACCGGGTAGCTCGGGTCAGAAAATTGAAGGCATTGTTGCCTCGATTATTGCCAATGTTCAAAAGCGTGGTAACGCTGCTGTCATAGAATACACCCAGAAATTTGACGACGTAAAGCTGAACGCAAAATCAATGTTCGTCACTCAGGCTGAAATCGACGAAGCCTACAAGCTGGTTGACGAAGACATCAAAAAAGCCGTCGCTATCAGCAAACGAAACGTTCATGCCTTTGCCAAACGTAGCATGCGCAAAGACTGGAAGGCCAAGAACACCGAAGGTGTTGAGGTCGGTGAGCGATTCACTCCCTATGACCGCGTCGGCGTTTATGTTCCTGGGGGTAAGGCGCCACTGGTATCTACAGCTCTGATGACCGCCGCCTTTGGCCAAGCCGCTGGAGTGCCCGAAATTCTCGCAGCTACACCGGCAGGGCCCGACGGCAAACTCAACCCAGCCCTGCTCTACGCCCTGGTGGAAAGTGGTGCTACCGAGATCATCAAAGTCGGGGGAGCTCAGGCCATTGCCGCCATGGCCCTCGGAACAAGAACCATCAAGCCCGTGGAAAAAATCTTCGGTCCGGGTAACGTCTTTGTTGTTGAAGCAAAGCGCCAGCTCGTTGGGGCTGTCAGCATCGACCTCCTGCCTGGGCCCAGTGAGGTTCTTATCGTCGCCGACAAATCCGCGAACGCGAAATTTATTGCTGCAGACATGCTTGCGCAGGCAGAGCACGGCGGAGATAGCGTGGTTGGATTCGCCACCAACTCCAAGCAGCTACTATCACAAGTAGAAAAGGAAATTGAAAAACAGGCAACTACTCTA
>CBFHKM010000018.1:0-10820 GCA_965656385.1 Oceaniferula sp. | reverse complement strand
TCACGCGAGAAATATCTACGTGACGTCCTTAAAAAAGGCACCTTCTGCCTGCTCACTAAGAACCTCCAAGAGGCGGTGGACATCTGCAATGCCTTTGCGCCTGAACACCTGTCGCTCGTTGTCGAAAACGAAGATGCCTGGCTAGATAAAATCCGAACCGCAGGGGCCATCTATGTTGGTGCCTTGGCAGCTGTCGCGGTAGGTGACTTTCTCGCTGGTCCGAGCCATACCCTGCCCACAGGCGGTTCTGGCAAGTCCTTTTCTGGCCTGAGAGCTGACCAATTCCAACGCCGAGCCAGCATTGTCCGTATGGACAAAAAAGCCGTGCAAAAGTCTCTTTCCACGGTGGAAACTTTCGCCCGTGTCGAGGGTCTTGACGCCCACGGCCGCTCCGTGAGTATTCGCGTGGAATAGTGATTCTGCCCCTCGATTTTAGCGATACGTGTTTTTTGGGAAAAAAATGTAAAATTATTAGCAGAATAGAGGTATGTTAACGCAGCACATAATCTTTGCACTCATGAAGATCTAGCACGTAAATCTTCACCTGCGAATAACCTACAGATCCGCCATGAATCCTGTATCCCATGTTTATCTCAAAGGTCTTTTGTCCTTAAGTATTTTTACACTCCTAGGACTGAGTTCGTCTGGTGCTGAGGAGAAGCTATCCTTCAACAAGCACATTCGCCCTATCTTCATTAACAAGTGCACAAAGTGCCATGGTGGCGTCAAGGCAGATGGAGACCTCTCCTTGATCTACCGTGCTGAGGCTCTTGGCAAAGGCAGATCTGGAAATACTCTCATCGTCCCTGGTAAACCTGAAGAGTCTGAGCTTTTCCAACGCATTATCACAGATGACATCGATGATAAAATGCCATTGCAAACAGGGCCCCACGCTGAGGAACCGCTGAATTCAGAACAAATTGCCACAATCAAAAAGTGGATCAAGCAAGGAGCTGAGTGGGAAGAACACTGGGCATATCTGGCACCAACAATCTCCCCTCCTCAGCAGCTCAAAAACCAAACTTGGCAGCGCACCGGCATAGACCCCTACGCGCTAGCAGTCATAGAGAAAAACAATCTCACCCCCACCGCAGAAGCACCCAAGTCACAATGGCTCCGCCGTGCCTCACTAGACATCACGGGACTGCCCCCTACCCTAGCAGAGCTAGAGGCATTCGAAAAAGACAGCTCACCTCAAGCTTACGAGAAAGTGGTGGATCGCTTACTAGCATCGCCTCGCTACGGTGAGCGCTGGGCTGCAATGTGGATGGACCTCGCCCGCTACGCAGACTCTCAGGGCTACGAAAAAGATAAAGGCCGCACCATCTGGCCCTACCGTGATTACCTTATTGATGCCTTCAACAAAGACAAACCCTACGACATCTTTCTTCAGGAACAAATCGCAGGTGACCTCATCCCAGACGCTTCCGCAGAGCACCTCATTGCCTCCGCGTTCCACAGAAACTCGCAGACTAATACCGAGGGAGGAACCAACGACGAAGAATTTCGAGTGGTTTCAGTCATCGACCGCATCAGCACCACCTGGACCGTCACACAGGGTTTCACCTTCAGCTGTGTTCAGTGCCACGATCACCCCTATGAGCCTATCCCACATGAGAATTTCTACCAATTCATGGCCTTTTTTAATTCCACAGAAGATCATGATCTCGATAGCGATGAACCCCACTTCATCCATGCTGACCAGCCCGCACAGCGCGAGCCAGCTGCCGCACTCTACCGTCAGATCAAGCAGCTAAAACTCACCCTCAACCAACCAGGCAAAGACCTCATGCGGAAGCTCCCTGCCACCGACTGGAAACTCCCCGCATACAGCAGCATGAGATCTAGCCATGGAAAACTAGAAAACAAAAAAAACATCCTCACCCACAGCGGACAAACAGCCATTCACACCAGCCACTTCCTGAACACCAAAGCAGAAAATTTCACCGCTATCCGCGTCACCATTCACCCCGACAATGATGACCCAAAGAAATTTCCCTTCAAAGGTTCAGTGCTCTCCCAACTCATTGCCCAAAAAATCACCCCAGACGGAAAAGCGCATGACATCCCACTCAGCTACGTCTTTGCGAATGACCCAATAGGCTTCTATGATCCACAACACACTCTCAGAGCTAATAGCCAAGGCATAGGAGGCTACCCTAAGCTTCATAAGAAACGGGAAGCCATCATCATCACTAAGGCTCCAGTCACCTTTGAGCCCGGAGAGCACCTACGCCTCACCCTCCACCAGAAGGCCTCCGTTACCGGAAATCAACCAGCCCACCTACGCCACTATCAGCTCCATTTTAGCAACAGCCCAGCATGGCACCAGCTCCTGAACGCACCCGCACACAAACAAAATCTAGCCGCCTATAATCAGGCTCAGAAGAATTACACTGCCATCAAAGGAACCAAGATCCCCATCATGCAGCAGCTCAAACCAGAAGCCGCACGCACCACCCGCATGTTCCTCCGTGGAGACTGGCAGAGCAAGGGCGAAGTCATGAAACCAGCAGTGCCAACCGTGCTCAACCCCGCCAACCTCAGCGGCAACAACCGCCTAGAAATGGCGAACTGGATCTCCAGCCCCACCAACCCCCTCACCTCACGCGTCTTTACTAACAGGATCTTCTCAGAGCTCTTCGGCAGAGGCATCGTGGAGACACTTGGAGACTTCGGCAGCACAGGACTAGCCCCCACGAATCAACCGCTGCTAGACTACCTAGCCGTCACCTTCCAGACCCAGCACAAGTGGTCGCTTAAGGCACTGCTCAAAGAACTCACCCTCAGCGCCACCTACCGCCAAGACCACAGCACCACAGCAGAACGAGTAGCAACAGACCCTAGAAACTACCTCCTAGCACGCGGGCCACGCACCCGTCTCAGCGCAGAAATGATACGTGACAATGCCCTCTCCGTAGCCGGCCTACTCAGCGCCAAGATGCACGGACCATCCGTCATGCCACCCCAGCCAGACGGCATCTGGGCCGGTGGATACGGTGGAGGAAAATGGGTCACGGCCAAAGGCGAAGACCGCTACCGCAGAGGCCTATACACCTATTGGAGACGCACCGTTCCCTACCCCTCCTCCATCACCTTTGACGCCTCCTCACGTGAAGTCTGCCTGCCCCAGCGCATTGCTACCAACACCCCCCTGCACGCGCTCACCACCCTCAATGACCCCGTTTACTATGAGGCCTCACAAGCCCTAGCCAAGCGCATGAAAACTCATGATTCAGATCTTAAAAAGCAACTCACCCACGGCTATCAATTAACTACCCAGCAATCACCTACACCACTCGCCATGGAGCAGCTCACCGCTCTCCATCAGAAGCTCCTCAGCCAGAGTAATGACAAAGACACCACCATGGCACTCATTGCCAATGCCATGCTCAATCTGGACGCCGCACTCACGAAGTAACATCTACCCTGTCTCCACACCATGAATTTACAAAATCAGCTCCTGCATGACAAACTCTTGCACCAGACCAGGCGACAATTCATCACGAAGTGCTCTACCGGCCTAGGCGCAGCATTTATGTCATCAGTATTGGGCAAGAATGCCTTAGCTTCTGCTGGCAGCCATGATGACCCGATGAGTGAGGCCATGCAGGGAGTCACCCACTTCGCCCCAAAGGCAAAGCGAGTTATCTTCCTCCACATGGCAGGCGCCCCCTCTAATCTAGACCTATTCGACTATAAGCCAGAGCTTACTAAGCTCGACGGCAAGCCCACCCCCAGAGAAATACTAGAAGGCGCAAACTTCCCCTTCCTCCAGGGTATCCCAGACCTCATGGGATCACGTTTCCCATTCCACCAGGCAGGAGACAGCGGACAATGGATGACAAACGTCATGCCACACTTTGAAAAAGTCGTCGATGAAGTCTGCTTCATCCGCTCCATGCACTCTAATCAATTCAACCACGCCCCCGCCCAGCTCCTCCTCCACACGGGCAATGCCAACCTAGGAAACCCATCCATAGGCTCATGGGTCACCTACGGGCTAGGTACAGAAAACGAGAACCTCCCGGGCTTCATCGCACTCCTCTCTGGCGGCAAAGGACCCTCTGCAGGTAAGTCCGCCTGGGGATCTGGCTTCATTCCCTCCGTTTACCAAGGCGTCCAGTGCCGCTCCAAGGGTGATCCCGTCCTCTTCCTCTCAAACCCTAATAAAGTCTCCACAGACATGCGCCGCTCTACCATAGACGCCATCACCAAGATCAATGAGCAAGCACACCAGCAGCATCATGATCCAGAGACACTCACCCGCATTTCTCAGTATGAAATGGCATTCAAAATGCAGATCCATGCCAACGCAGCATTCGACATCAAGACTGAACCCGAACACATCAAAGAACTCTACGGAGCTGAACCTGGCAAGGAATCCTTCGCCAACAACTGCCTGCTCGCACGCCGCCTGGCAGAGCGCGGAGTCCGCTACATCCAGCTATTCGACTGGGGATGGGACACTCATGGAGGCAAGAACAACGACATCGATAAAAAATTCGTCAATAAATGTAAAGAAATCGACAAGCCCATCTACGCCCTGCTCACGGACCTCAAGCAGCGCGGCCTCCTGGAAGACACACTCGTCGTCTGGGGATCAGAATTCGGCAGAACCCCCATGAGGGAAAACCGCAGCGGCAAAGTCAAAAAAGAAGTAGGCAGAGATCATAACCCTGCAGGCTACACTATCTGGCTAGCCGGCGCAGGCGTCAAACGCGGGCACAGCTACGGAGCCACAGACCCCATCGGATACCGTGCCACAGAGAACCCAGTCTCCACACAGGACCTTCAGTCCACCATCCTCCATCTCATGGGCATGAAACACAACAAGCTTACCTTTCCCTTCCAGGGGCTCGACCAGACACTTCCCGGTGTCACCATACCAGCCCGCGTCGTCAAGGATATCCTAGCTTGATCTCGGGAGCAAGGGGGCTGATTACCTGAAGGAGATCTTAACTCCTCTTGGTTTCCATGCCTTGGCAACCTGCTCTTCCAACTGTTCGTAACTGCGCCCATTGAGTAGGGCATCTACCGCCTCTTGCCCGCGCTTCCCCTTCTTCAGAGCCATGAGGAATGCCACTGCGTTGGTTCTGTCGTCCTCCATGTGGAATATGTAATAGGTCATCAACAGACCCAGGCCATAATTGAAATTTGCGTCTTGGGTAAAACTTTCATAAGATTGAAGCATATATTTCTCTAGATCAGGTGCTTCAAACTTTTCCCCCAAGGCGCGCCCACCACGCCCTTTCTCTCCATAGGCTGTTACATAATCTCTGATCTCATCTAAGATACTTCCCGCCATGAATTTACCCGATCGGTATGGGGTTACCGCGACATATTCAGCCAGGCCTTCGGAAAACCACCCCCTTGATCCGGGTGAGGATATATATTCTATATCAGTAAGCTGGTGGGCAATCTCATGTGTAAGCGTCTTGTTCGACTTATCGTAGTCATAGCGGTAACCGGCTTTACCCTTAATCACACCCAAGCTTGTTAGAGGAACCATTACCACTCCATTGCCACCACGCGATACAAACACCCCGGCAGATCCCGGCATGCCACCTTTTTGCATATACGTTTCCTTATCTTCAAACAGTAAAATCTTGTGCCTAAACTCTCCTCCTGGCACGTGTGCTTTCATCGTAGAAATGGGCAATAAACGGCAATATTCTCTGGTGGCTTCAAACATCACAGCGAATTTTTTAACCACATTTTTTGACAATTTTACATCACAGACGAATTCGTAGTTTGGACTATGGTAGACAAACTCGCGCTTGTTTTCATCCTCACTCATCACAGCGATATCAATACCGATGTCAGTGGAGACTAACCTCGGCCATTTGGCATCATAATTTTCTTTGAGATCATATTGAGTCATCAAACGAGATGTATGGTTGTTTACCCCAGTCTGCGAATGCTCATGACGATGTGCCCTCTGTTGGGCAGCCAATGCATTCTTATCCCTCATCCATTGCATCACATATTCACGATCAGCTTTTGATAAAATCTCCATTTTCACCTCTGCAGTCTTACCTGTTTTTTGGAGTTTGATCATCACACGATCCCCGTCGAGGCTTACAATTTCAGCTTGGATTTTACGCCCCTGTATATCTGTAAAAACCCGCCCATCAACACCACTAGCCAGCAAGGCTCCCATGACAGCTATCGTGCATAGTATTTTTATAGAACCTACCATATATCGACATTTAATACTCACGATGACTAGCTCACAATCTCTAAAACACAGATTCACACGCCTTTAGCAGCATGCCAATGATGCCTCCATCCAGTAAAAGGCTTAAAGTATACCAAGACTCATCAAGCAGGCTCACGTTACTGAGCACATCCATGCTTAAGCTTATATACTCATTTGGCCGGGTAACTCGACTTGATGCAAATTTAATAACTTTAAGAAAAAATTGCACGTTTTCTGCTACTGATACATCATCCCTCGTATCAGAAACCAGCCAGACAAACACCACGTGCCAGACACAAAAATCAACCAAGAGCTCCAGCAATCAGCCAGACGAGAGCTCAAAGCCATTGCCGAAGGCCAACTCACAAGAAGTGAGAGCGCTGCGCTGGTAATGAACTTCATTAAGAACGAGGAAAAAAACATCCTCGAATGCCACCGCAAAGGTGCAGGAGGAATTGAAATTGCCGCTGCACGCGCAGCCCTAATTGACGCTGTTCTGAGTGTGATGTTTCAAGCTGCCATCAAGCGCTATGATGGCGACACCCCTCAAGTTGCTCTCGTTGCCCAAGGTGGTTATGGCCGCTGTCACCTCAATCCAGGCTCCGATCTTGATCTGCTTTTTTTGTTGCCACGGGCGTCCAACAAAATAGAAAAAAGCATCTCAGCTACGATAGAAGAAATCCTTTATATTCTTTGGGATGCAGGCTTCAAGGTAGGCCATGCCTGTCGCTCAATCGCTGAATGTATTAGCGAAGCTGGCAAAGATCAAATAAGCAAAACAGCGCTCATGGATGCCCGCCTCATCGTTGGCAACCAGTCTCTTTTTGAAACCTTCACAAACCGATTCTCCAAAGAATGTATCAGCAAAGGGCAAAAAGCCTTTTTTGACCTAAGAAGGCAGGATTTGAGAAGCCGTCACAGCAAATATTCCCACACCGTTTTTCTGCAAGAGCCTCATGTCAAAGAAAGCTGCGGTGGACTACGTGACTATCAGAATGTCCTTTGGGTAGCACGTGCCAAACGCGGCTTCACCAATCTTGACGAGCTTGTGGATGCAAAAATCATCACCAAAAGCACCTGCCGACAACTCAATGAAGGATATGACTTCCTTCACCGTGTGCGCAACGAGTTGCATTATGAAAGTGGGCGCAGCACGGATATTCTTACCCTCAGACTTCAAGGCGTGGTAGCCACCAATTTCAACTACCCACAAAAGACCATCCTGCGTCGCTGTGAAGCATTCATGCGCGACTACTATCGTCACACACGAGCCATCTACACCCACAGCACATCGCTGATGGAGTATTTCGAAATTGAAACCCAAGACCAACCAAACTCAGGCCTACTCGGCATCCTCCCATTCAACCGTTCAAAGCAAAAAACTGCAAAGTTCGACGGCTTCATCTCACGTAATGGTCGCATCTTTTTACAAAACAAAAACGTACTCGAAGAGGATCCTAATCGGGTCATGAGACTGTTCCAGCACTGCCAGCTACGCGACCTAGAGCTCAGTCCACAGGCACGAAAATACCTCCATATTGCAGAAAAAGAAATCGACCGTTCCTTTCGTTACAATGTCAAAAATCGGGAAACCTTCAGGGCCATACTCGAGCGTAAAGGAGAAGTTGCTCGCATATTAAGACTCATGCACCGCACCAAGGTATTAGACAAATACCTACCCGAATTCGGAGCCATGGATTGCCTGGTTCAACACGAGTTCTTTCACCGCTACACCGCTGACGAGCACACCCTGCGCTGCATAGACATGCTCGACAGTCTCACTGACGAGCCTAACGAGCAGGACCCTGGTCGCAAACTCTACCGCCAGCTACTCCACAACATCCGTGACCCGTATGCTCTCTACCTGGCCTTGATTCTTCATGACTCAGGTAGAGCGGAAAACGTTCGCGAGCATATCGACGGTTCAACCATGCTAGCAGACAAGGTCTGTCGTCGACTTCAAATTCGTAGTGGCCGCCGGGCCATGCTCATGTTCCTAGTAGACAACCACCTCACGTTCTGGCGTTTCGCCACCAGCCGTGACCTAAGCGATCTTTCGGTCATCGAAGAATTCGCTACCATCGTCAAAGACAAACGCAACCTCGACGCACTACTGCTATTCACTTGGGCTGACTCAAATGGAACCAACGAAGAGGCATGGTCACCATGGAAGGAGACCCTCATGCTCCAGCTCTACAACGCAACACTCCTCTGGCTTGAAAAAGGCAAGGAAACATTCAAATCCACGCTCATAGAAAATAAGGCTAAGCTCCTTGAACGCTGTCGAAAAATGCTGACTGCTCCCTATCATGAGCAAATGGAGCAGCACTTCGAACGCATGCCTGCACCCTACTTTAGATTTCGCGAGCCGCGCAACATCTCGATTCACATCAAATCAGTGCACACCTTTCTTAAGCGAGAAAAAGTCGCAGATGAAGGTGCTTTTGAATGTGACATGAGCTGGATTGACCGAGACGACCGTTCTCTTACCGAGCTCGTTGTTACTGCATGGAACAGACCCTTGTTTCTCGAAAAAGTCTGCTGCGCACTCGCCGCACATGAAATCAACGTCATCAGTGCCGACGTCTATACCAGAGAAGACGGTGTCGTCTGTGATCTATTTCAAGTTTGCACCGTAGATCGCGAACCCGTCAGCTCTGAGCGCGACCGCAAGAGGGTTCTGGAAACATTTCGTGCTATCAATGCCGACCTTGACCCCTTCGCTGATTATGAGCCTACTAAATACCTCAAGGCAAAAACTAACCTGCTACGGACTGACGCCAACGAGGGCGGAATCCCCTTTCCTACAAGGGTTCATATTTCTAATGATATCAGCTCGAGCTGCACGGCTATTAGCATCCAGGCTCTTGACCGTATTGGCCTACTACACGATCTCTTTCTTACTACCGACAGGCTCGGCTTAGCCACCGTTCACGCCCGTATCTGCACAGAAAAAGGTGCTGCAATGGATACTATCTACGTGACTTGGCCTGATGGCACAAAGGTTCTAGAAGAGGAAAAGCATCAAGAAATAGAATATGCCTTGAGTGATATAATTCATTGATTATCAATAACTCCGAAGTTTTTATTTAGTCTAAGTGTTTGACCTAGTGTGCGCTAGGGTGTTTTATGTAAAAAGTATTTTTTCAAAAAGCACACACTAATGAAAAAGAAACTTTTATCACTCACACTGACACTTGTATTCACCGCATCATCCCATGCAGTCACAGTGTTTGATATTGTTATTGATTTCGGCTCCAGCACATTCACCCCTACTCAGCAAGCTGCATTCACCAACGCAGAGGCAACCTGGGAGAGTCTTATTACCAGTTACAAAGATCCCGTTGCGTTCGGAACTACTTTAAATATCAGTGCTGATAACCCAAACATAGATGGTCCTGGTGGCACGCTTGGCTCTGCTGGTCCGTCAACTGCCTTTGCGACCACAGGAGGATCCTATTTGTATGCGAGTTCAGGCGCTATGAGTTTCGATTCTTCTGATGTTGAAACTCTGGTAACTGCCGGCACTTGGGAAACTGTCATACTACACGAAATGGCTCATGTCATTGGCATTGGAACGCTCTGGAGCTCATCCGGTGTCAGCATCCCCGGATTCCAGGAACTTTACGTTGACGGAACTGGCCAGTACACCGGAGCCACTGGCTTGGCAGCCTACCAACAAGAATTTGTCGGTCAAGAATCAGCTACTTATGTACCTGTTGAGCTCGGCGGTGGTGGAGGAACCGCAAACGGGCACTGGAACGAGGGTGACGGTGGTGGAACCACTGGAATTACCCGAGTCAGCGACGGGCTAGACATGAACTTAATGCTGATGTCCGGATGGCTTAACTCTGGAAGCTACATTAGCGATACTACCTTGGGCTCTTTTGAAGATCTTGGTTACAATACCACTCTAGTATTTGCCTCCGTCCCCGAGCCATCAGGCACTTTGCTGCTGATCACCGGCTTCCTCGGTCTGGGACTCCACCGACGTCGCAGCTGCATTACAGGGTGCTCAGAGCGCCTTAGCTCTGCACAAGCGATCACCCAATGAACCGTAATTTGATCCAAAAAAGTGTATGCCGAGCTGGTTGAGCTTGATATAATCATCTTAACCTCCAAATTATCAATATTATTGAATCATTTTAGAATTCAATTTTTATAAGTCAAAAATTGACTTTCTCTTCAGAAATTTTAATTTTAACGAGCTATGCGAATATTTACAGCCTTACTCTTGTTCTGCCTCGTCGTATCTGCTTTGGCTGCTTTATGGTATACAAAACGACCATCTAATGAGCAGGCAGAGGCTGAATCGCTCGAGAATAAGGCGATCACATGCGCTCATGGCCCAAATTGCACGCACAATCATGCAGCCATTGGCGATTCAAACGCAAAGCGACCGGCAACCCGTTATCCGGTCATTGATCTTGATCAACCTATTTTAGTCAGTGGTCCTGAATCTGTCGCCACATCACAACTGGGGGATCGCCTAAGGTTAAATTTTGGAGCTGGCTTAGAACTCGATGCGCGTGTGGTAGGGAATAAAATTTTTCCTGGTAATGAGAAATCCGTTTCGATGAAGCTCGTAGATCAGAGGGGATCCATCTATTGGCTGAAG
>CBFHKM010000017.1:22533-24996 GCA_965656385.1 Oceaniferula sp. | reverse complement strand
TTTATTCGTGTATTTTATTTATCGAATATGGCCAACGATGAAGTCAGAGCCGATCAAGGGTTCACGCTGGGGCTTGTTGGGAGTGGTATTTTTGATTTTGCTTTATATTGTATCAGTTCGAACACTCCAGCCAAGGTTGCCGCTGATTGGGTTGCCGTTTTTAATTGTCGGAGGCACACTCTACATCTGCGGATGGAAAGTGGCGCGGCATATGTTGTTTCCTGCCTTTTTCTGGTGGTTTGCTGTATCAGTTCCGGGCTTACAGCAGGCGACGAATGTTTTGCAAATTGCGGTGACTAAATCGTGCTATGAAATGGGCACTCTACTGGGAATGGACTTAATCAATGCAGGCACGGAAATTAAATCTGGTAATGATAGCTGGGATGGAATGGATATTGCAGAGGGGTGTAGTGGCATTCGATCTTTGATGGCCTTAGTCATGATTTCTGCCATCTATTCTTACTTCACCCAAACAAAGCTATGGAAAATGGCGTTCTTGTTTGCTTGTGCTCTGCCATTAGCCTTGGTGGCTAATTTCTTTAGAATTTTTACCATCATTGTATTAGCTGAAATGGGATTCAGTGAGTTTGCCGCGGGTGTATACCACGATTGGGCAGGTTTACTTTTCTTCTTTCCTATAGCATTAGCTGGTTTGTTCCTGATTGATAAAATCCTCAACTTGAAAGTGAATAAGAAAGTAGTTAGAAAACGAATTCAGGTTTGATGGCGACGTTTTGTAATCCTCAGTGCGCAGTCAAAACTAAATAAATACATGTCTTCAGAAGAAAAAAATAATACTAAACAATCAAATCATGATGATGCGCAGGATAGCCCTGAGCTGATCACCAAGCGTATTTACGTTCTAGCGCTTACCTTAGCAGTTGGATTTTCAGTAATCTGGATACTACCGAAGTCTGAGTCGATGAAGGTATCTTGCTTATCTCGCCACTTGCCGATGCAGTTTGACACCATGATTGGCAAGCGTGTCGATATTACCGGTAAGGAACTTCAAATTTTAGCCAAGGATACAGAGTTTGAGCGGACTCAATTTACTAACTCCGCTAATCCTTATCACCCACCAGTTGAGGTGTCGGTTGTTTTCTCAGGTAAAGATCTCAATAACAGCATTCATCGCCCTGAGCGTTGCTTGCGCTCACAAGGATGGAATTTTGTAAAAGAAAGAACAGTAGTATTGGCGAATGTCTTTCCTGATGGTTCGGATTTGCCAGTCAGAGAAATCGTCTGCAAAAAACCTGTGATGCGCGATGATGGCTCTAGCTTTGAGGCGATGCGTGTCCAGTATTACACGTTTTTTGGTCATTCGGGAATTACGGAGAGCCATTATGGTAGAACTTTTCAAGATATGAAGGATCGTCTTTTTAAAGGTTTTGATCAGCAGTGGGCGTATGCGACTTTTTCAGTTCCCGTGACGCAGGTCTACGTTGATCAAGGTCTGATGAGAGATGGGCCAGGAGCATTTACTCTCGAGCAGTCTGAAGAATTATTAGAAAAGTTTATTCGTAAACTAGGTCCTTTAGTCGTTGATCGCTCGCGCAAGGAATAAGAAGCCATTAGGGTATAATATAATTCAATAAACTTTTTTTGATAAGCCATGTTAGGATCTCGAAATAGAGAGCAGCTCTCAGTTGAAGCATTAATGTTTTGCGATGTCGTGTTGGTGTTCCTTGGTTTTGTCATTGGAGACAACCTACGGCCTATATTGCGGCCTTTACTTGGTTTGAGTGACGATGGCCAAATCGGCCTTGCTCAGATTGTGTGGCTATTATCTATAGTCGTTCCGCTTACGGCAATCGTCTTGGAGAAGTTTGGTTTCTATAAGAATATAATGCGTAAGTCTTTATTTAAATCTGTCAGACAGATGGTACAGGCTTTGGTTGTTATTAGTTTGGTGATTGCTGCCATAACCCTCTTTTTCAAGATAGCTCCTGTCAGTCGTTTGGTGCTGGTGGTAGCTATGGGTTTATCAGCTTGTTTTTTGCTCCTCCGAGATGCCTTCGTGCGATCAAGGCTGCGCTTCGCAGCCCTTAAAGAGGGTCGCAAAGAACGCGTTGTGCTTGCTGGATGTAAAGCAGATACCCGCATGCTTATCGAGTCCATGCCTGATGAGGTGACTGATTATTGGCAGGTTGTTTGCGAGTTTGATTTTTCCGAGCAGGACGTATCGAAGCTCGAAGAAATAGTAACTCAAGAATCAGTTGAACGAGTTATCATTGCCGCGCATAATGCGGTGTTTCAGCAAATCTCGGCAACGGTTGAATTATGTGAAAAGCAAGGAATTGAATCGTGGGTAACCGCTGACTTTATTCGTACTCAAGTATCACGGCCGACCTTTGATAATTTGGGTGGGCAGCCAATGCTTGTTTTACGTAGGACCCCAGAGCTGTCATGGACTTTGCTCGCAAAATCTGCATTAGACAGATTAGGAGCTACATTATTTATTCT
>CBFHKM010000017.1:14083-22433 GCA_965656385.1 Oceaniferula sp. | reverse complement strand
CGTAGGACCCCAGAGCTGTCATGGACTTTGCTCGCAAAATCTGCATTAGACAGATTAGGAGCTACATTATTTATTCTCTTCACACTGCCAGCATGGATCGTGGCAATCATTGGCATCAAGCTTAGTAGCCCAAGAGATCCTGTATTTTTCCGTCAAGAGCGTGCGGGTAAATTTGGCAAACGATTCAAAATGTGGAAGTTTAGAACCATGGTGTTGGACGCTGAGGCACAGCTTGATGAGTTGAAGGATGAAATGGGTAATGAGATGAGTGGGCCAGTTTTCAAATTAAAAAATGACCCGCGTGTTTTTCCATTTGCTCGTTTTCTAAGGAAGTGGAGCATTGATGAATTTCCTCAAATGCTCAATGTCATAGCAGGCGATATGAGCTTGGTCGGGCCGCGGCCATTGCCTATTTATGAGGTTTCTAAATTTGAGAAATCAGAACATCGTCGCCGACTTAGTGTCAAGCCAGGCATTACCTGCATCTGGCAAGTGAAAGGCCGGAATACGATCACGGAATGGGAGGATTGGGTAAAACTGGACTTACAATATATTGATAACTGGTCTCTGCTATTGGATATCAAATTACTGATTCAAACAATCCCCGCTGTTCTATTTACCAAAGGTGCTAAGTAGGTATATTAGGGTTATGTGAGCGCGGTGAGCATAAAATAGCTGAGTTAATTCTTACTTTGGTGCATTTGAGATTGTCATCATGAAATCAGCATACACAATCCAGCACGCGGTAGCTGAACGAGCAGAATAAACTCTTTGCGCACAATCCAGCGCATCAGCGATCGCAACTTACATTATGCAAACGACGCATAGAAATTGCAATTCCATGAAAATATTCAGCGGTAAGGCCCACAGCGAGCTCGCACAAAAAATCGCAGCTCATCTCGGCAAAGAGTTGGCTAATGTCGAAGTGACATCATTTCCCGATGGTGAGACCTTTGTTCAGATCAATGAAAACATACGTGGCGAGGATGTCTATTTGGTTCAGCCGACTTGCCCTCCGACGAATCATAATTTGATGGAAATGCTCATCATGGTGGATGCGGCCAAAAGGGCGAGTGCAGGCCGAATCACTGCGGTAATGCCATTTTTTGGATATGCGCGCCAAGATCGTAAGGACCAGCCACGAGTGCCGATCACGGCTAAATTAGTTGCCAATTTGATCTCTGCTGCTGGGGTTGACCGCGTACTCACGATGGATTTACATGCCGCACAGATTCAGGGTTTCTTTGATATACCGGTAGACCACCTCTATGCTAAGCCAGTATTTATCAAACATTTGCGTGAACAGCACGGAGATGATGCGAGTAACCTAACCGTAGTCTCCCCAGACGTTGGAGGGGTGAAAATGGCAAGATCCTATGCCGATAAGTTAGGTGCTGAGCTGGCAATCGTTGCTAAGCACCGGGTCAGTGCCACCAAGGTAGAGGCCATGAATGTCATCGGAGATGTTGAGGGCCGTAATGTATTATTGGTCGATGATATGACTGAGACGGCAGGAACTCTCTGTGCTGCTGCAGAAATTCTTGAGAAGCATGGGGCGAAAAGTATTTATGCAGGGGTATCTCATGGTGTTTTGGGTGATATGGGACGGAAACGCATCGCCGAATCTGCCATTAAAGAGCTGATAACCAGTGACTCGGTACCCCAGGCCTATGGGGAAAAAGTGACGACTGTCTCGATTGCGGGACTCTTAGGAGATGCTATTTCTCGTATTCATGACGGAAAATCTGTCACTTCTCTCTTTGACATTGACGCCTGAAGTGGTAAAGACCCGCCCCCAGAACGAGTCTGACATCTCACTCTACTACCCGCCGTCATTCATTTTTGGGCCTGCTCCATCACTACAATTAAACTAATCAACCATCCAATTATATGGCTAAACCACAAACTTTAAAAGCAGAAGAGCGTGCCCGCACAGGTTCTGGCGTGCTCAAGCAAATGCGTCGCGAGGGATACATACCATCCGTTGTTTACGGCGGCGGATCCGAGAACAGAAACGTTAAGGTGCACGCAAAAACATTCAGAGACATGCTTAATCATGCAGTCTCTGACAGTATCCTCGTAACACTTGATCTCGGGGACTCGAGCACTCAACTAGCATTTTTGCAAGACGTTCAGCATAACGCCATTACCGGTGAAATTCTTCATGTTGATTTCTTGGCAGTCAATCAAGACACATCAATCAATGCAACCTTACCACTTGAGCTCACTGGCGAGCCTGAAGGTGTCAAGGCTGGCGGTTTACTGGAGCAGATGCTTCACGGACTGGAAATCAGCTGTTTGCCCAACGACCTCCCTGAGAATGTTGTGGCAGACGTAAGCGCTCTTGAAATCGGTGATGCTCTTCATATCGGAGCCATCCAATTCCCCGAGGGCGTAACACCTGTTCTCGGTGAGGACGTCGTGGTAGCTATTGTTGCCAAGACACGCACTGCTCAAAGTGAGGAAGCCGAAGATGGAGAAGGCGAAGGCACCGAAGGTGGCGAAGCTGCCGAAGGCGAAACTGAAGCAGCAGAAGCTTCTGCTGAGTAATACACAGTTCACATATTATTTCAAAAGCTCGGGGCTGATTGGCTCCGGGCTTTTTTATTTCTAATATTTGGTGTTTGGTATTTTGATCCTGAAGATTAAAAAAAGAACATGTCCGATATCAAACTCGTCATAGGCCTTGGAAATCCCGGGCAGAAGTATGAGCAAACTCGTCACAATGTTGGATTTTTAGTGATGGATCGCTTGGCGCACAGCAACGTTGCTGAGATGGCCAATCATCTCAAATGGCGTGCCCATGTGGCCAAATTGCCTGAGTCTCATGCTGTTCTGATGAAGCCCCAGACCTTTATGAATGAAAGTGGCCAGTCGGTAGCTGCTGCTTTGCGCTTCTACAAATGGAAGCCTGAGCAAATCTTGGTGGTGTATGATGATGTTTCTCTGCCATTTGGGGCCTTGCGATTCAGAAAGTCAGGCTCAGCGGGTGGCCACAATGGCATACGATCAATCATTAGCCATCTTGGTGATGACCAGTTTCCTCGGCTTAAACTTGGGATTGGCAATATGAGGCAAGAGGAGAAAAAGAAAGCTGGGGGATCCTTAACAGGTCATGTTCTGGGAAAGTTTTCGACCGAAGAGCAAAATCAATTGGAAAACACGCTTGCAACTGCGGCAGAAGCTGTTCAGTTTGCGCTCTCCGAGGGGATTGAGTCAGCCGCCAATTCCTTCAACACAAACAAATCAAATTAACTTTTAAATCAATAATATAGCGATGAGCAGAAAATACGAAGGTCTAATCGTACTCAACTCCCAAGGCCAGGACGACGGACTCAATGACCTTGTGTCCTCGGTAGCCAAGGAAATGGAAGGTAACGGAGCCAAGATGGATGAGATCCAGCAACTCGGACGCCGCAAGTTCGCATATAACGCACGTCACCTTGATGGAGGCCACTACGTGAACTACATCTTTGAAGCAGAGCCAACAGCTATCGAGAAGATTCAGTCCATACTCAGCTTGAACGAAAGCGTTTACCTGCAGCACTACCAGCGCTTGGGTTAATTACATTCTTTCAGCCGAAATTATCAACTGACGAGATTAGAGACGGTGTAGAGCAATTTACTATTGCCGTCTGCTAGCGAAATCACTTAGGGTTTAAGACATGGCCAATTTTAATAAAGTAATGCTCATGGGTAACGTAACCCGTGATATCGAACTTCGTTACACACCTAAGGGTACTGCCGTTGCTGACATCGGCCTAGCTGTCAATCGCGTGCGCTCTGGTGATGGAGGCGAGCGCATCGAAGAAACTACCTTTGTTGATGTCACTCTATGGGGGCGCACTGCTGAGGTCGCACAGCAGTATTCTGGCAAAGGAAAGCCTCTCTTCATTGAGGGTCGCCTACAAATGGATAGCTGGGACGACAAAGCTACTGGGCAAAAGAGGTCCAAGCTTAAAGTGGTAGCTGACAACATTCAGCTCATGGGAGCTCCAGGAGGCGGGCAGCAAAATAGCGGTGGCGGTAACCCAGCTCCACAACAGCAAGGTGGTTCTCCTGCGCAAGGTGGGGCACCGATGGATGACAACGACGACATCCCATTTTAGATCATAGCTTCGTTGATCCTTTTGAGATCAAAAAATAGTCGCTGCCTTTAGCCGACTGGCTTCAGTATTTTCTCATGCGCCTCTATAGTACAAACAGCCCTGACACCTTGGTTGATTTTGGTGAAGCAGTGCTGCGTTCATTACCGGCAGACAATGGGCTCTACATGCCTGAGCATATTCCTGCACTGAGTGATGTGTTTTGGGAGACATGGCAGACCATGGACTTCGACAAAATGGCGTATGAGGTGGTTTCGACCATACTTCAAGGTGCGATACCAAACGAGCAGTTGGCTAAGATTGTCAGCGAAGCTCTCAATTTCCCTGCACCAACAGCGCGCCTGGACGAGAACAGGCGAGTGCTTGAGCTTTTCCACGGGCCCACATTAGCGTTCAAAGATTTTGGAGCCCGCTTTATGGCTAGAGTCATGGCGTGGTTGACACGCGATGATGACAAGGTCTTGACCGTACTTGTGGCGACATCTGGAGACACTGGCGGCGCCGTGGCCTCGGCGTTTCATCACGTCGAGGGAACCCGTGTTATTATTCTTTATCCATCAGGAAAAGTTAGTGGCTTGCAAGAGAAGCAGCTTACGGCTCTCGGGGGAAACATTACTGCGCTGGAAATAGACGGTAGTTTCGATGACTGCCAGCGCATGGTGAAAGCCGCCTTCCTCAATGCCGACATATCAAAGCAGTGTAATCTAACCTCGGCAAACTCGATCAATATCTCACGCCTGATTCCGCAAATGCTTTATTATTTTGAGGCTGCACGCCAGCTGGCTATCGAGGGCAAAGAGCCGCCAGTATTCGTGATACCAAGTGGAAATTTTGGCAATCTTACAGCCTTACTCATCGCCAAACGCATGGGACTTCAAGTAAGTCATGTGGTGGCAGCCACCAATATTAACGACGTAGTTCCTGAGTATCTTGAGAGCTCTAAATATAAGCCGCGACCATCTGTGGCTACGCTGTCTAATGCCATGGACGTCGGTGCGCCATCGAATTTTGTGCGTATGCAAGAATTGTTCGGTAACGACTGGAAAGCGATGGCATCTGATATTAGCGGCTACGCTGCAGATGATGTTTGCACTTGTAACGCGATCAAAGAAGTGCACCAGAAATACGGGTATGTGATCGATCCCCATGGCGCAGTTGGCTACCTTGCTGCCGAGTCGTGGCTTGCAGATCATCCGAATGATACGACCATCATTCTTGAGACCGCGCACCCAGCAAAGTTTCCCGAGACGATTACCGAGCAACTAGGAAGTGGGGCGCTAGAAATTCCCGAGCGTATTGCTTGTCTCGCTGACAAGCCTAAGGTGGCAACTCCCATGGCGGCCTCACCAGAGGCACTCATTGATTGGCTTGCAGGGATGTCATAACGCAGCCATCATTTTACTAAAAAAGCATACTCAGGATGAGTATGCTTTTTTATTTTAGGTGGCAAATGAAGTGCTTTTTAGCTTATGGATTTTTGTTATCTGTGCGGAAGGGAATTGCGGGCAAACCATCCTTATTATAGAGGTTGGCGTTGGCAGGATTACCCCGGTAAGCATATCTCACGGCGATAGGTTTAGCCACCGCTGCCGAGCTAAGCTTGACGGTATTACCCTCAATGTTTGCCTCAGCCCAATGCCACTTTTGATTTGCTCCAGAGATAGCGAAGCTTGCTAGTTTGGCATCAGGTGTTGCCAGTAGGGGTTGGAATGGATCTTTCTTTTTGGCGATCATTAAGCCGCTACCTACATGATCGTAGCTGATGGTGACCGTGTTACCATCAACGTTCATGCTCTTAAAAGTCGGGCCGGCGACAGTAAGATTTTTTCTGCCATAAACATCACGTAGTGCCCATCGTGCAAGGCGCTTGCCAACGTCTTGTTTATTTTTGGGATGAATATCCCGAGCGTCACCAATGTCGATAGCGGAAGCAACGCCAGTGTGGGGGAGTTCTTGGATGCGGTCCTGAGCTACACGTATGCGGGCAAAACCATCCCCACCCTCTGGATTCGTGTTATGTCCGTGAAATTGTGCCAGCTTGACCACATAAAAGTAGAATGGGAAATCACTAGGCTGCTGCCAAATTTCTCGCCACCCTTGCACAAGCGCCTTGAGCTTAGGTAGGTAGTTTATCCCCTCGCCAGAGTTGGATTCACCCTGATACCAAATGGCGCCTCTGACACCGAAACCAACGATGGGGTGAACCATTGCATTGTAGATTGAGCAGGGTTCGTTGTGGCTTCTAGGGCCTGGGCTTGTGGGTGGCGGTGGAACCTTGTGGCCCTCATGAATGGCCTCTTGAACTGTGGTACTCCACTGCTTCGCCTGAAGGGCGTAGTTGTTCCATGCGGTTTTTCCTGCGGGTGTATTGATCAGCTGAGCATCTACCTTTTTGGAAAGTTGAGCTAGCTCAGGCTGCTTGCGAAATCCTACAGCTGGCGTCCAAGGCTCAACTCGCGTACCTCCCCAGTTCGTGCCGAGCAGGCCGATGGGCACACCGCTTTGCTGCTGCAGATCACGACCAAAATAATAGCCGACTGCGCTAAAATTGGTGACTGACTTCGGATTGCAGTGTTGCCAAGAAGTCGGAATGCTGAGTTGTTCTTGCGGTTGACTTGCAATGGTGTGGCCTTTGACATCAAAGATTCTGATTTGTGGGTGATTGGCCCCTGTAATTTCTTGTTGTGGATTGTGTGACTGCTTCACAGACCACTCCATATTGGATTGTCCTGAGCAAATCCATACGTCTCCTATGAGGATATCGTTGTAGGTGATTTTCTCGCCAGTGTTGTTGGTAATGCTCATGCTTTGAGCGGAAGTATTGGCTGCATGAGGGTTTAATTGTAGCTGCCAGCGCCCTTTTTTATCGGCCACAGCTTTTTGCACCTGGCCAGCGAAACGCACTGTTACTTCTGCCCCGGGAGTATCCCATCCCCAAACGGGGCTCGCTAAGTCACGCTGAAGCACCATATGACTGCTGAATATTTTGGCAGTTGACAGTTTTGCCTGCAACAGCGGTGTCAGCGTTAGCATGACGATGGAGGTGATAGATATGATATTTTTCATGGGAATGTATTCAATGGGGCGTGTTTAATGAGGGGTGCCTTCTTAGTGTTAAATGATGGAATGCACTTTCTTTCGTGTGCGCGACATGGTGAGTAGCACGAATGATTATCTCTAGTGTTCGCAACGATAGCTACGTGGGGTTCCGCCGGTTTCTTTTTTAAAACTTCGGCTAAATGCTTGAGGCGATGCAAAGCCTGTCTCGGCTGAGATTTCGGAAATCGAAAGGCTGGATGTTCGAAGTAAAGCCATAGCTCGATTGAGTCGATAGTTCTTGAGGTATGAGCCCAGCGGTATTCCAGCGGCCCGCTTAAAGATGGTGCGCAGTCTAGATGCGGAGTAGTTGGTGGCAGCGGCAATATCTTCGATGCTTACTGTGCGGCCTCTCCAATGTGCCATTAATTGATTGATTGTGCTAACTAGGTTGTAAGTAGTATCAGGTAAATGGTACGATTCATTTTTTTCACAGATTTGCGACATGGAGAGTAGTAGAGACAAAATACCGGCTTGAATGCGGAGTGTTTGTAGTTCGCTCGTTGGCATATTCCATGCCCTTAGCAGTCGCTCCAGTGTTTCCTGCATCTCTGCGTTGGTATTGATGATGCGATTTTTGAGAGGCTCGAACAGCGTCTGCGTTTCGAGCTCAAAGGTACAAAATAACCATTGCAAATCAGTTGATGCCAATTTGCTGAAATGGTGAAATTGGTAGGGGAGGATCAACAACGCTTGTCCAGGCTTGATGGGTAAAACTAGGTCATCGAGATGAACGTGCCCTACCGTGCTAATATTAAAAAGTAGCACAAAGCGATGGTGCGACCGATTTTGTAAAGCATGTTGCTGGAGAGTGTATTTGTCCTCTCGTAAGAATAACAAAATACGCCTAGGGTTAGGTAATGAACCAACGCCCTTTCCTCCAAAATAATTTTTGGGTTCGTTGATGTTAAGCAGAGAATCTTGCACAGACGCCACAATATTTGGCACCGACAAAAAAGTCAATTATGTTAAGTTTAAGTCAAATAAGATAACTTTTTGACCTTTTTAGTTAAGCTGGATACTTCATAATCAACTGCGAAACATCAATGTATCCCTGCACATGTCACCTCTAATCACTACAAAAATCAAGCCTGTACTCGACCAAGATTTTGTCCCAGCGGTGTTGTGGAATGAAGCCTATTTAGAGA
>CBFHKM010000017.1:0-13984 GCA_965656385.1 Oceaniferula sp. | reverse complement strand
AGGTGAATCAATCCGCCAAAGCGACCGAATTTGCATTAGCGCTGGTACGACCGGATCAGACCTGCACCGTATTTCGCACTATGATTTTGCCTTACGGGGGTTCAACAGATGAGCTCACATTGCGCTACCTTGAGCGCATTCTCAAGTTCCTACTGTGGCAGCGGGGAGGCAGCGAGGTGCTTGTCGCTGGATGTGATCCGCTGGTAAGTCAGCTAAAAAAGATCTATTCGCCTCATGGAGCGAGGGCTTTCGATCATGATTTTTTCGGTGAGAAAGTATATCGTAGCACGCTGAAAATACGTGCATGCGCCATGAAGGATCTGCCCACAGAAAACGAATCATCAATGCCACTGGGAAGGCATCTTGACGGTTGTCGTATTGGATTTGATCTCGGGGGATCGGACCGTAAGTGCGCGGCAGTGATTGATGGCGAGGTTGTGTTCTCCGAAGAAATTGAGTGGAACCCATATTTTGAAACAGACGCTAGCTATCACATTGAGGGAATCAATGATACCCTCAAGAGAGCCGCTGCCCATTTGCCGCGTATTGACGCCATAGGGGGTAGCTCAGCAGGAGTGTATGTGAACAATGAAGTGCGAGTGGCATCTTTATTTCGGGGTGTCTCGAGAGTAGATTTTGAGTCCAAGGTCAGGCGTGTATTTTTTGATCTGCAGAAACGCTGGGCAGATGTTCCTTTCGAAGTTGTTAATGATGGTGAAGTCACGGCCCTTGCAGGCTCCATGTCAATGGGTGAAAACGCCGTGCTCGGCCTAGCCATGGGCACCAGCGAAGCAGTTGGTTACGTCACTCCAGACGGTAATATCACTGCCATGCTCAACGAGCTCGCCTTTGCTCCCATTGATTATCGCGATGATGCCCCCACCGACGAGTGGTCGGGGGACGCGGGTGTCGGTGCCCAGTATCTATCTCAACAAGCTGTGGCGAGATTGGTGCCGGTCGCCGGAATTGAGCTTCCTGCAGACATGCCCTTTCCTGAGCAGCTTGTCGAAGTTCAGAAACTCATGGCAGATGGGGACCAGCGAGCTGCCAATATTTACTCTACGATAGGCACCTATTTGGGTTATGCGATCGCGCACTACGCGAGTTTTTACACCATCAGAAAGGTATTACTCCTCGGGCGGGTCACCAGCGGGCAAGGTGGAAGCATCATCATCGAGCAGGCTCAAATAGTTCTTGATGAGCTGTTTCCAACATTGGCTAAGCAGATCAAGATGGTAACGCCCAATGAGCAAGATAAGCGTCACGGGCAGGCGGTTGCTGCCGCCAGCCTTCCCATCATCTCGGAATCCTGCTAAGTATAAACATTCAATTATTTACCTATGGAAATTATTATCCAACCAAGCAAGCAAGCCGCCAGCATCACTGCCGCCAGAGTTGTTGCGCGTCTTGTTCGAGAGAAGCCTAACACCGTCTTAGGCCTTGCCACTGGCAGTACGCCACTGCCGCTTTATCACGAGCTGATCCGCATGCATCAGGAGGAGGGCTTGGATTTCAGTGAAGTGACGAGTTTCAACCTTGATGAATATGTCGGGCTTGAGGCTGAGCATGAACAATCTTATCACAGCTTCATGTGGCAAAACTTTTTTCGCCATATCAATATCGATCCTGACAGGGTGCATATCCCTGATGGCATGACCACCAATGTTGTGGCATCTTGTGCCACCTACGAGCGGGCAATTGTCGATGCGGGCGGCATTGATCTTCAGATACTAGGCATCGGCTCGGACGGGCATATTGGGTTCAATGAACCAACATCATCTTTCGCATCTCGCACGCGCATTAAAACGCTCACTCAAGAAACGGTGGTCGATAACGCTCGTTTTTTTGGTGATGATGAAAGCCAAGTGCCGCGGCACTGTATCACCATGGGCATTGGCACTATTATGGATGCGCGCAGTAATATCATGCTTGCATTCGGTGAGGGCAAAGCGGAGGCCATTGCTGCGATGGTGGAAGGGCCTGTGGCAGCCATGGTTCCAGCTTCTATTTTGCAGCACCATCAGAATGCGAAGGTGTTTATTGATGATGGCGCAGCTAGTCAGTTGAAGCTCGCCGATTACTATCGTTGGGTCTATGCAGGCAAGCCCGCGTGGCAACAAGATGCATAATCTAAACATCAGATTGAACGCGAAATCATCTGCTCAGTTAGGGTGTGTATCACTAGCTCGTGATCTTGTTCTTTGTGAGTATTTATTGTTACTCTGAAATATAATATAGCTGTTTATTGGGACGAGATTAGAAAACTTCCCAATCCTTTGTTTACAAGTGTCATAGGGTTCTCTAGAAGAGTCATCCGTTGATCTTATCACATTTGATATCAAAGCCGTATTTAAGACATTGCTAAGCTTGGCAAATTGCAGGCGAATCGAACAACCGGCTCAAACAACCAGCTTAGACAACCATACCACAGACGAAACGATGATAGCAGAAGGTTTAGAACTTATGATGGTTGGAATGGGAGTCGTATTCTCATTCCTCGTTTTACTGGTTATTTTGATGAAGTTATCGGGGTTTCTACTCAGTAAATTCCCAGAGCCAGAAGAACCAGTCAAAGCTGCCAGTAAAGCAGGGCAAGGTGGTGCTGCTGGATCACGCGCATCAGCAACCATGGCGGTGGCCCTCGCCGCTGCTCATCGCCGTCAGAAAGGCACCTAATTTCTGGCAACTTCTAATCACTTTTTAACAAGCAACTATTTACCAATCTAATCAACAACCATGGCTAAAAATATAGACGTAATGATCACGGCGTTTCGTGACGGATTTCAGAGCGCATATGGAGCACGCGTATTCACGAATGACTTTATGCCGGCTGTCGAGGCTACGCGCGACGCAGGAATTCGGCATTTTGAGGCCGGTGGTGGTGCCCGTTATCAGTCACTATACTTCTATTCTAACGAAGATGCCTTCGATATGATGGATACCTTCCGAGAGAAGGCTGGTCCAGATGCCAACTTGCAGACGCTGGCACGTGGTATCAATGTGGTCGCTCTTGATTCTCAGCCCCGTGATATCATCGATTTGCACGCTAAGATGTTCAAAAAGCACGGCATGACTACCATCCGTAACTTCGACGCACTCAATGACGTTAATAACCTGATCGACTCAGGACGCTCGATTACCAATCATGGGCTCAATCACGAAGTATGTGTCACCATGATGGCATTGCCCCCAGGCTGTACCGGGGCGCACGATGCAAATTTTTATGCCAAGACGCTTGATGATATTCTGGCAGCGGAGATTCCATTCACTTCGGTATGTTTCAAGGACGCCAGCGGCACTGCTTATCCATCGACCATTCACGAAACGATCAAGGCGGCACGTAAGCGCTTGCCTGAAGGCACTCGTATTGTTTTCCATACCCACGACACCGCAGGCACAGGAGTAGTATGTTACCAAGCTGCAGTAGAAGCCGGCGCCGACCAAATCGACCTCTCCATGGCTCCTTGCTCGGGCGGCACCTGCCAACCAGACGTCGCATCTATGTGGCACGCTCTTCGTGGCACAGATTACCGACTTGATCTTGATATCGATAAGATCATGGAGGCGGAGGCCGTGTTTAAGGACTGCATGTCCGATTACTTCATGCCGCCAGAGGCCAAGGCGGTAGAGCCATTAATCCCTTGGAGCCCAATGCCTGGTGGCGCCCTTACGGCGAACACCCAGATGATGCGTGATAACGGAATCTTAGACCGCTACCCAGAGGTTATCGATGCCATGGGCGAAGTGGTTCGCTTAGGTGGTTTTGGAACTTCGGTGACCCCTGTAAGCCAGTTTTATTTCCAGCAGGCATTCAACAACGTCATGTTTGGTAAGTGGGAAAAATTTGCAGAAGGTTACGGCAAGATGATCCTGGGCTACTTCGGTAAGACTCCAGTGGCACCCGATCCTGAGATTGTCAAAATTGCTGCTGAGAAAATGGGCTTAGAGCCTACCACTGAGAGCCCGCTTGAGATGGACGAGGCAAATCCTGAGAAAGGCGTTGCTCCTGCTGTCGCCAAGCTCGAGGCAGAAGGCCTGCCCGTTACTGACGAAAACACCTTTATCGTCGCTGCATGTGGGGCCAAGGGCATCTCCTTCCTTAAGGGTGAGATGACCACTAACGTTCGCAAGATTGAGAAGGAGGCTCCTGCCACAGCCGCTAATACAGGTAGTGGCGCAGGGTCTTCTGACAAGCTTACCGTCAATGTCGGTGGAGATAAGTTCGTTGTTCAATTTGAAGGGGATAAAGCCACCGTCAACGGCAAGAGCTACGATGTCAGTGTTACCGAAGGTGGCGATGACGCAGGGCCAAGCACAGGTGGTAGCGGCGCAGGTGCACCCGTATCGGCGCCCATGCCTGGAGCCGTTTTTGAAATTCTTAAAGGTCCTGGCGACTCCGTCGAAGAAGGAGAGACAGTCATCGTGCTTGAAGCCATGAAGATGGAGATGGCGATTGCTGCGCCTTCCGCAGGAATCGTTTCCGAGATATTGGTTAGCAAGGGTGATCAGGTTACAGCAGGGCAAGTTATAGCGACATTAGGTTAATGCAAAATTCATCATTCTATACCAAGGGTTGGTTCATCGGTCTCTGCCTTATGGCATTGGTTTGCTTGTTCATGCCTAGCGATCTGTTGGCAGCCAAAGCAACGACCCAGCAAGCTGTGGCCACGGCGGGTCAAGTTACTGATGCCGCAGATATGGCGGAAAAATCGAAGGTCCAACGCTTATGGGATAGTACTGGCTTGAAGGGGTTTTTTGAGCGTGGTGAGCCCACGCTTGATGAAGATGGTGTCGAGAAGCCCGGTCAACACGGGATTTTCAAGCTGATTATGATCTTGGTTGGCCTGCTGTTGATCTACCTTGGTATAGCCAAGAAATTCGAACCGCTGCTGCTTTTGCCAATCGGCTTTGGTGGCATCCTCGCTAATATTCCCTACGCCGGTATCGCCGAGCCGGGGGGCTTCCTCTACGCCTTCTACGAAATGGGCATCGGTGATGTGCCGATTTTTCCCTTACTCATTTTCCTTGGTGTCGGAGCCATGACCGACTTTGGCCCACTACTAGCCAACCCAAAGACAGCGTTGCTGGGTGCAGCCGCACAGTTTGGTATTTTCACCACCTTGATTGGAGCCCTTTGGCTTTCCAGTACTTTTGGTAGCATTAATTTCTCTATTCAGGATGCAAGTGCCATTGGCATCATTGGTGGTGCGGACGGGCCTACAGCTATTTTTCTCGCCGGTCAGTTGGCTCCGGATCTTCTGGGTGCTATTGCAGTAGCTGCCTACTCCTATATGGCTCTCGTGCCTATCATTCAGCCACCGATTATGCGTGCTCTTACGTCTAAGGCGGAGCGTGAGATCGAGATGAAGCAGCTGCGCCCCGTGCGCCAGATTGAGAAGATCGTCTTTCCGCTGGCTGTTCTTGTGCTCTGTGCACTACTGCTACCATCAGCAACACCTCTTGTCGGCATGTTGATGTTAGGCAACCTGTTCAAGGAATGTGGCGTTGTTGAGCGTTTGTCCAAGACGGCAGCGAACGAGCTGATCAATATCGTTACCATCATGCTGGGTCTCGCGGTAGGGTCTAAGCTCCAGGCAGACAAGTTCCTCTCCACAGAGACGCTGGGTATCATCGTGCTCGGTCTGATCGCCTTTAGTATTGGAACCGCCTCTGGGGTGATCATGGCGAAGGTGATGAACAAGTTTGCTAAAACAGACGCAGGTAAAATCAACCCCCTGATTGGCTCAGCGGGTGTATCGGCTGTTCCTATGGCGGCACGAGTATCCAACAAGGTTGGCATGGATGCCAACCCTCAGAACTATCTGCTAATGCATGCCATGGGCCCCAACGTTGCTGGCGTGATCGGCTCTGCTGTGGCTGCGGGCGTGCTACTGGCACTGGTCGGTGGCGGCTAGGTTGCCGCCCAGGCGGAATGGTGAATGGTGCCTGCGCCTACAGCCGGGCGAATAGGATTGAGTATTGGGGCAGTGTCTGGTTAAAGGTTAGGTATGCACAATGCCGCCTTTTTTCAAAAGTATGATGTTGATGGTTATTTGGGTAACCTTTTTGACCACATGCCTGGATATCTGTACTTCGTAAAGGATATCCAGCTACGTATTGTTGCTCTCAACCAACGTCTGGCAGATGCCATCGAGGTTGAGGATAAGCAGTCGATCCTGGGTATGACGGATTATGATTATTTGCCACCTCATCTCGCAGACACTTACCGGATAGATGATTTGAAAGTGATCCACTCTGGTAAGGCATTGGCTAATAAGGTGGAGCTCGTCAACCGGGGCAAAGGGATGGTGGACTGGTCGACAACCACTAAGTCACCCTTGGTCGACAGTGAGGGCAAGGTGCGGGGATTGGTAGGTGTCACCAGACCTTTTGAGACAGGGATTAGCGGCCTGGAAGCGGTGGGTGAGATGGGGCCTGCCATTAGCGCGATAAAGAAGCACTACCAACAGGCACTTTCTGTGAATGCATTAGCGGATCTCGTACACATGTCTGTGAGTTCATTTGAGCGGAAGTTTAAGAAGTATTTCAGCATGACGCCCAAGCAATACATGAGGCACTTACGTGTGCAGGTGGCGTGTCACCGGTTGATACAGACCAATGAATCGCTATCCGCGCTCGCGGCAGACTGTGGTTACGCGGACCAGAGTCACTTCAATCGTGAATTTCTTAGGGTCATGAAGGAGACACCCCGGCACTACAGAATGCGCTTCAGGGTGTGAAATACCCTTTTTATTTGTGACGAATTTATTCCAAAAATACGGCAGGATATTCTAGATCGACAGGACACAGAATCCTATAATAGTCTCGTTCATGTCATGGAAATTACATAACGCGATGTGGCCCGGTTTAGTGGGCAAAGAAGAGGGATCAGATCAATCACCGATCAGCTTGGATCGAATGCTTGAGATGACTGCGGCAAGCAGTGTGGATGGCAAAGGCTTTGACGGAGTGGATATGTTCCTCTTTCAGCCACATCTTGATATTGATGCAGATGAGTCTGAAATTCGTAAGCTGGCTGATAAGATTGCTGGCAAAGGACTTAAAGTAGGTAGTTTTGTGGCACCTGTTTGGGAGGGAACCGTAGGGGGCAGTGCCATGGGTGATGCCGAGACGCGTGCTCGTTTTGTCGATGCCGTCAGCAAGGCGTGCCGCTATGGCAAGATCCTTCGTGAGCATGGTGTGCGTGAATATGGCTCTATTCGGATTGACTCTGCTACGAGTGTGGATGAGTGGGCCAAAAACCCTGCAGAGGGCACTAAGCTGATCGCCCAAACTTTCAAGGAGAGTGCTGAGGTCGCAGCCGATCATGACGAAGTGCTCGTCGTTGAGGGAGAAATTTGCTGGGGAGGCATGCACTCGTGGAAAGACATGCTGGATCTGCTTGAGCTCGTTGGCCTGCCAGGTCGGGTTGGCTTCCAGGCGGATCTCGCCCACAGTTATCTTTACCTGCTCGGCTACAATGCACCCGAGCACGCTCTGCTCAAAGAAGGCTACTCCGATGATGAATTTTGGGCTGCCTACAAGACGATGACGGACAAGCTCAGACCTTGGACCTATGATTTCCACGTTGCCCAGAACGATGGCAGCGTGCACGGGACTGGCGACCACGATAAGACCGGCCGCCACTGCGCTGCTGATGACCCCAATGGTAAGCTCGATATCGTCAAGTGCGCGTCTTACTGGTTGCTGGATGAAAATGGTAATCCACGCCCGGAGATCAAGCATCTGTGCTGGGACGGCTGCATGTTCCCTAATGAAATACTAGAGAAGCAGGCAACCTGGAATACGATCCTTGGCGTGATGCAGGATATTAACAAAGCCTATGAGAAATAGCTGATGAGAGCAGATCTGTAGCATTCATTCACTGATAAACCCCCTTACTGTTTAATAGTTATAAAATTATGAAATACGGAAATGAATGTTACACCTGGTTTATGAGGGATTCCGGCGCCCATTGGGAGAATAGCCTCGCTCACATGATTGAAGTTTCCGCCAAGGCGGGTATGACCGGCATTGAGCCGATCTTCTCCTGGATGGGAGACTTGTCTGATCCGGCCAAACTCGCCGATTGCCTTCAACAGCACAATATTGAGCTTGCGGCGGTCGCTTTCAGCCAGAACTGGAACGATTCTGAGGAAACTGCAGGGGAGCGTGAGGACGCTGACCGCGCCATTGAGCTGCTCAAGCATTTCCCGGGGGCCTTGCTTTGCACCGTACAGCTGCCCACCGGGCGTCATGATCTGGAGCAGCGACGCAAGAATCTGGTGTCCAACGTCAATGCGGTTTCACGTAGGGCGGTGGATGCAGGAGTGCCCTGCACCTACCACCCGAACTCTCCGGAGACGTCGACCAACCGCACCGAGGAAGACTATCGTGTAATTCTCGAGGGGCTCGACGCTTCTGTGACCGGTTGGACTCCTGACGTAGGCCACATCATCAACGGTGGCATGGACCCGCTCGAGAAGATGAAGGAGTATGAGAGCCTGATCAATCTGGTCCATTTCAAGGACTGGGATGGCGAGGGCTTCGCCCTAATGGGTCAGGGTAAGGTAGATTTTCAGGGCGTGACCCAATGGCTCCAGGACCGTGATTACGACGGCTGGATCATCTGCGAGGACGAGGCGCCTGAAGCCCTCGAGGACCCCGATTTCGTTACCCTGCACGACGGCAAGTGGATTAAAGAGACCTTGCTGCCATCCCTTAATTCCTAGCAATCATGCCTGCCTACACCACGGATGATTTTACCATGCACTACGAGGTGCATGGCGAGGTGCACGGTGGCATTCCCGTGATCCTGATCATGGGAATCACCGCACCCAACACGGTCTGGGAGGCCCACGTCGAGGTCTGGAGCAAGCAATTTCACTGCATTACTCCGGACAACCGAGGAGTCGGCCAGAGTGACAAGCCGCCCGGGGATTACTCCTCTGCGACGATGGCGGATGATTACGCGAATCTGATGGATGGCCTTGGCATTGAAAAAGCACATGTGATTGGCTGCTCCATGGGGAGCATTATCGGCCAGCAGCTCGCTTTGCGCCATCCTGAGAAAGTCCAAAGTCTGGTGCTGATGTGCTCTTGGGCGCGTTGTGATGAGTATGCCAAGTCAACCTTCGAGCACATGAAGCAGGCCAAGGCGCACCTGACGCCGGCGGCTTTCATGGAGTGGATCCAGCTCCTTATTTTTCACAAGCGTAGTTGGGATGATCCGGAAACGTATCAGTCCATGCTCGATGGCAGGCAAGATGCCTCGAAAGACCCCAACCCGCAACCACTCCACGGTCTGCATGGTCAGGCGGCTGCCTGCATCAATCACAACACGCTGGACGAGTTAAAAAACCTCAACGCGCCTTGCCTAGTAATTGGTGGGGAAGGGGACATCTTCACCCCGCGCTGGATGGCCGAGGAAATCGTTGCCGAGCTTCCCAATAGCGAAATGCACCTCTATCCGGATTCCGGTCACGCCTTTCACTGGGAAAACCTCGAGGACTTCAACAAGCGGGTGATTGGGTTTGTGCGGGGGAGTAGCGAGTAGTTCGGAGTCAATCGTCAATCGTCAATCGCTAACCGCTAACCGCTAACCGCTAACCGCTAACAATATGCCCAATTACTCTATCGGTCTCGACTATGGCACGAACTCCTGCCGTTCCCTGATCGTAGATCTGGAAAACGGTCGTGAGCTCGGCAGTTCGGTCTTTCCGTATCCCTCTGGTGTGCAGGGAATCCTGACAGAACCGGGTGACCCGCACGTGGCACGCCAGAACCCGCAGGATTACCTTGACGGTTGCGAGAGCATCATCCGTGAGGCGATGGCCCAGGCGCAGCAGACGGGCAGCGCTTTTGACGTCTCGGACATCGTCGGCATCGGCATTGATACCACCGGTTCCACGGTGATCCCCGTCGATCAAGACGGCACACCCCTTGCCATGCAGGAGCGCTTCTCAGAGAACCTCGATGCTCAGGTCTGGCTCTGGAAGGATCACACTTCCTTCCACGAGGCGGAGCAAATCACGGAACTCGCCCGCGAGACCCGGCCCGAGTACCTCGCCAAATGTGGTGGCGTTTATTCCTCCGAGTGGTGGTGGTCAAAAATCCTGCACCTAAAAAACACCGACCTCGAAGTCTTCGACGCGGCCTATTCTTTTGTCGAGCACTGTGACTGGTTGCCCGCAGTACTCGCAGGCAATACCGATCCACTGACCTTGAAGCGCTCTATTTGCTCCGCTGGGCACAAGGCGATGTTCAATGCGGATTGGGATGGTTTGCCCGATGTTGACTTCCTTACGCAGCTCGATCCTGCACTCGCTGATTTGCGTGGTCGACTTTATCAAGAGGCCCATGCCTCTGATACCCCTGCTGGCGAACTGTGCGATGAATGGGCGGAGAAGCTTGGCCTGCCGGCGGGTATCCCCATCGCCGTGGGGGCCTTTGATTGCCACATGGGTGCGGTGGGTTCGGGGGTGAAAAAAGGAACGCTGGTCAAGGTTTTGGGAACCTCCACTTGTGACATCACCGTGGCGGACGAGGCTGTTGATGATGTGCCTGGTTTGTGTGGCCAGGTGGATTCCTCGGTTGTGCCTGGCATGGTCGGGGTCGAGGCGGGTCAGTCTGCCGTGGGGGATATTTTCCTCTGGCTCGTTCACAACTTAGTGCCTGATAGCTACGGTGCCGATGCGGGGGAGAAATTCACCGCTATGGAGGCAAAAATGAAAGACCAGCCGCCGGGGGCCTCAGGCCTGCTGGCACTCGACTGGAACAATGGCAACCGTACGATCCTCACCGATGTCCAGCTCTCTGGCCTGCTACTCGGCCAGACATTGCACACCCATGCTCATGAAATTTACCGTGCCTACATTGAGGCGACCGCCTTCGGGGCACTCACCATTATTAACCGCATGGAGGAGCACGGGGTGGTGATCGACGAGGTGGTCAACACCGGGGGGCTTTCGCTGAAGAACGAGACCCTGATGCAGATTTATGCCGATGTGCTGGGGCGTCCTATGCGGGTTTCCAAGTCCGAGCAAACCTGCGCGCTTGGTGCCGCATTGTTCGGAGCTGTGGCCGCGGGGCATGCAAGTCTGGCTGATCTGCAGCAGCGTGTGGTCAGCTACACAGACACAACCTACCAACCGATTCCTGAAAACCAGATCGTCTACGCCGAGCTTTATGCGCTCTATAAAACCCTGCACGATGCCTTTGGTAAAACCGGATGGTCAGGCTCACTGGAACACGTTATGAAAGACTTGATTGAAATCCGTCAAAAGCAGCGCTGAAAACAAAACACACCATCATGAACGAAGAGCTCAAACAACAAGTCGTGGACGCCAACAAGGCGCTGGTCAGCTCCGGGCTGGTTACCCTCACTTGGGGCAATGTCAGTGCCATTGACCGTGAGAGTGGCCTCGTCGCCATCAAGCCGAGCGGTGTCGCTTATGAGGATCTGACAGTGAATCATCTGGTCGTGGTTGATCTCGAGGGTGAGGTAGTGAATGGGGATCTCAGACCCTCCTCCGATACCAAGACCCATCTTGAGCTTTACCGCAATTTCACCGACATCGGAGCCGTTGTGCACACCCATAGTCCGTCTGCCACGGCATTCTCCCAGGCTGGGGTAGGCCTGCCCTGCCTCGGCACTACCCATGCAGATCATTTTTACGGTGAGGTGCCTGTGGCACGTGCCTTGAGGGCTGAGGAAGTGGCTGAGGACTACGAACACGCCACCGGAGTGAGTATCGTTGAGCGCTTTCAAGAGCTCGGCCTCAACCCACTGGAAATGCCCGCCATTTTACTCAAGCATCACGCCCCTTTCACCTGGGGCAAGTCTGCCCAAGCGGCTTTGGATAACAGCATCGCCCTCGAGATGTGTGCCAGGATGGCCGTGATGACGTGGCAGCTTAACCCTGAGGCGGCTGCGATTCCTGCCCATATTCTCAGCAAGCATCACGAGCGCAAACATGGTAATAGTGCCTATTACGGCCAAGCATGAGCTGTGAATCTGTGCTCTTTTTGCAGTAAGTATCTGCTCAAAAAAAATGGCACAAAATCCTTTTTGGGGGATAGGCAAGTCTAGTGATTTGCGTATAGTAACGGACTTGTGCAAGTGTCGGCAGATAAGCGTTACTTACTGCCAGCAGCCTTACCAACTCTACTTCACTCAACTATCATGAAATTAAGATTTACTCTCTCATTGCTATCCGTCTTCGCCTTGACGTACTCCAGCCCATTCGCCTCCGCGCAACAATCCGCTAAAGACTGGGTCAGCCTCTCGGCCGAAACCGGTGAAATCATGATCAATGCGCCGGGTTTTGCCCCGTCCAAGGCAGTTTCCTCTGCCTTTTTCAATGCCGATGGTAAAAACCAAGCGGTCAGAACCAAAGGTAATAAGCTTATCGGTACGGTGGAGACTAGCACGGCGGATACTCCATTCGGCGAAGCCGTAGTAACACGAGCTACCTACGGCCAAGATGCTTCTCCTTACCAATACACTCTGACCTTGAAGCGTCTCAAGAACTTGCGTGCATTTACTGTGCAAGGAGTATTTCACAACCGTAGTGATAAAGACACTAACTTGAACCACATCGACCTGATCGATCAGTCTGCTGGTGATATCAAGACTCTCGCCTCTGGGGACTCTGCGAAGTGGCTAGTGACCCCGCTGATGCAGGACGCTGATGCTCTCTCTCTTGCCGAGACCAATGGTGGTTTTAACGAGGTTGTTCTCATTGCCCACAAGGACGGACGCAGTTTGCTAGTTGGGCCTGTGGGGCCTGCCGAGGCTCACTGCCGTGTTGAGGTTAAAAACCAGAAACTTAAAGCATACGCTCAGATGGACCGAGTGCTTGTTCGTGCTGGCGAGAGCCGCCGCTCTGAGGAGATGATTGTCTGCTTTGAGCCCACTGCCACTGCCACAGACATCTGGACACGCTGGATTGCTGCCACTCATAAAGCCCGTATCCACCGTGGTCCCGTTTACGGCTGGTGTAGCTGGTATGACCTCACCACCAAGATCACCGCGGAGCACGTGCTCAATGTCACTAAAACCATCAACGACAATCCAAACACCTTCGGTAAGGGCATTATCCAGATCGATGACGGTTACCAAAAGATGGACGGAGACTGGAGCGCGAATAAAAAGTTCCCTGATGGCATGGCAGCAGTTGCCAAGCAAGTCCGTGATGCCGGTTGTATTCCTGGTGTCTGGTTCGCTCCGCTGATGATCAACCCAGAGCACCCATGGATCAAAGAGAATCCGGATGCGATTCAAACCAATGCCAAAGGGATTGCTAGCTTTATGAATGCAAACCCCTTCCACCCCGCCGGTGCGAAATGGGTCAACCCAGATCACCCCGCGACCAAAGTCTACCTGCACAAGATCATCTCCGACGCGCGTGAGCGTGGCTACGGCTACATCAAGATCGACTTCAACGGTATTGGATCCCGCTTTGTTGACCCGACCAAGACCCGCCTACAGGTTTTCCGTGACCTCTACACCCTCTACCGCGATGCCGCTGGTGAGGATATTTACATTCTCTCTTGCTTGGGTCAGCCTACCCGCGGGGTGATCGGCTTCATTGATGCCGCCCGTGTTGGTCCTGACTCGCACCCAGCCCACTTCAGTAAGTGCCTCAAGTCTGTGCTGCGCTTTCAGATTTACGACAACGTCTGGTGGCAGAATGACCCTGATGTGGCTTACGTCAGTGCAACTGGCACGAAGGTCAATGGCACGCCACGTTCACTCGGTGGCACCCCTGAGGGCGAGGGTATGTGGCGCACCTGGCACAATGCAGTGGCACTGGTAGGAGGCACCTCCATGGTGAGTGACCCTCTCGATGCCCCAGGTGTTGACAAAATGTGGCGCAACTACGAGATCCTACGCCCCTCTCACGCCGAGAATACACGCCTTCTGAGCTTGGGCCAGACTGCGGACAACACCATCTTCGGCTTCACCGCTGAGCGCCCCTAT
>CBFHKM010000016.1:23753-25589 GCA_965656385.1 Oceaniferula sp. | reverse complement strand
CGGTTCATGTCCTTCGATGTGACAACGATTCTTGCCACCAAACCCACCCCCCAAGTGATCGGCAAGGACTCATCAAAGGCTTGATCAGTATTTTTCGTGGTATTCGCAGCAGCGCGCCGATCAGTCCAGCATCGTTAAATTCCATGAACTACTTTTTATTGGCAAAGTGCGCCCCAAGTGCCTCAACAACCCCCCTGCTGGCATGCCCCTTAGCGACATACCCACCTGCGCTTTCCACCTGCAACTTAACCTCTGGACATGCATTTGCAGGACAAGCCAGCATCTCAGCCATTTCAGGATTAAGCATATCAAGATCATTATGACTGTCACCAACAGCAAACGCGTGTTGGCTAGATAACCCCATCAAACGGGCCACCTCAAGCATCGCCGTCCCTTTATGGTAATGTTTATGGCTGAAGCGAAGATAAATCCCGTTTCGCTGATATGAGAGTGCCGTCTTAGCTTCGATCGTATCATCGATTTTATCTACGATCAGATCCATTTCAGCGGCCGTCGAAGCAACAATGCCTGCAGGCTCCTCCTTCTGAATTCCCCATACAGCTGCCGTCTCTGCCTCAACCCATTGCCTCAGGTGCTTGAGCACCTTACGACACTGCCGAAATAATTTATGGTGCTCACGCTCGCATTGCTTGTTCCACTGGGCATTACCAACCCAGCGACCAAACTCATTGGGCAAATAAATCTCGCGCTCTCGGGCGATGATGTAGTCAGGGAGAATAGGAAAACGTGCATCCACCAGGCCCTGCACCGTTTGCATTAAAGACCTCCCAGTGTTAATGCCCCAGCAAGACCTATGATCACTGCGCATCGATCTCATTAACTCAAAAAAATCAGCACAGACAGCCGGGTCTTCATCTGCGACCACGAGCGTTCCGTCAAAATCAAAGGATAACAGCCAACGCGGAGCGTCCGCTTCAGTAAATGGTGCCAGTAACTTCACAGACCCTAAGAATTTTTGATAAGACTTATAAAATGCACGACAACTATTCCTCAACCAGTATTGCTTTCAATGGAGGAATTTCAGGCTCCACAATTGCCCTAGGAGGCTGAACAGCTCCTTGGCCTATTGAATCTTCTTGAACAAGAACAGCTTTAACAGGCCTCACGTCGGAAACAGCTGGCGGATCAGTGGGTATACCTATTTTCTTCACTTCGTTGTCAGGCCGGCTCCTGCGCATTTTTATCTCCACCCGCCTGTTTGGCGCTTGTGCCTCAATGTCACCAGCTTTGACTAATGGCTTTGCCTTACCAAACCCTCTTACGGCAATACTGGATTCATCAAGGCTAAGCGTTCTGACCAACCATGTCTTAACCGCCATAGCCCGCTTCTGAGATAATACCAAGTTGGGCTGCTCCAGACCGACCAAATCAGTATGGCCATCAACCCAGCATACCAAATCAGGGTGTTTATCGATTAGAAGAGCCACTTTCATCAAGCTAATACGAGCACTTTGCCGCAGGGTTGCGCTGTTGAAATCAAACAAAAGATCACTACCGATCAGCGCCTTAGTGGCCAACAATGAGTTCCCATCCATGCGCGTCATGGCATCCAAAGAGGTGAAGTCTTTGAGCAGGCCGTTCTCTGCGGCCCCCTCTGCCCCCTGTCGCAAGGCATCAGTATAGACGTCAGGATCATGCTCTGCTGCCTCACGAGCCCCAGGATCGACAGCCACTTGGCTCTCACTAGCCCGCGGGAAAAAATCTTCAGTCTGGCCAAGGTCAGGCAACGATGCTTCAAAAATAGGGGCGTTAAGTTGATCTAGCATCTCAGCATCTAGTTCGCCAACTGCCGCTGGCTCTGACATCGGAACCTCA
>CBFHKM010000016.1:22439-23654 GCA_965656385.1 Oceaniferula sp. | reverse complement strand
GTAACCTCAATTTCTGGGCTGATGTCGATTTCCACATCTGCCATGTTTTCCAACATGTCCAGTTCATCTGTGGGAGGAACAATTGGCACTGGCTCAACAAGCTCTGGAGGCTCAGGCCTGTTCAGCTCCGGTCTGGAATCTAATTTGTCGACGCGATTCACGCGAACCACTTCCGTTTGCATCTCGGTTTGGTCAGCATTTTCTCGAAGCCTGACATCAATTCGGCCGAGCATTACAAACGCAAAAGCATGTAAAATAATCGCGACCATTACAGCGATTGCAACCCACTTGCCGACCCCCTCGTTCTCGGGAAGCCTAAAGGACGATGTCCCCCTTAAGCCTCCATTCCAACTATAGTCATCGTCCATGAATATATGATCTTAACTTATTTTAATTAAATGGCAACTGAGGGTTTACATAGAAACCTTACCGTATTGTCGCTACAATTTTCTCGCTCGCGTGCATTCACAATATGAATAGACTTAGTTAAATATGGAGCCGGACATAACAAATACAGACACACATCCAGATAACATCTCTCACATAAAAGTGAATAAAAAGAGCCGATGGCAATTTGTCTGGCTTGGCATCACACTATCTGCCCTTCTATGGTTTACCCCCAATATCTATTTCAACAAAACTCTGGAATATACTGAAATAGAGCTGCGATCAGGATCTCTCAGCCAAACCGATTACGACTCAATCATACTGAACAACCGCCTCTATTTTCTGGCCTGCAAAATAGGGTCCTCTGTTTTATTTTTAGGCTCTATTCTCTACCTCATCAGCCAATTTGAAACACGACGCAATACCCACGTCCGCCATAGAAATTCACCATAAATTTGAATTGTATTATTGGCAGGGCTTCAATCATCAACTATGAATCCTCAATCGAATTAATTACTCTATTATTATCCCATGCAAATTTCATGTCCACATTGCAACACCGCTCTTGATGTAGCACCCGAACACTTTGGTCAGCAGGTTCAATGCCCAGCTTGTAGCAACCGCTTCCAAATTCCAGATGGCCCCTCAGAACCTAGCGACCCAGACTTCCAAAAGCCTGAGCGTCAGGGCTGGGAAGAAGGTGATCACGCCAACGTTAATTTTGGAAAAAGTTTCTTGATAGGTGCGAGTCTGACCATTGGCTGGTTACTACTCATGCTCCCCTTTGTTGAGAGTTTTGGAGCCATCTTCCTGAAACGCGGCTGGGTA
>CBFHKM010000016.1:20474-22342 GCA_965656385.1 Oceaniferula sp. | reverse complement strand
GTCTGACCATTGGCTGGTTACTACTCATGCTCCCCTTTGTTGAGAGTTTTGGAGCCATCTTCCTGAAACGCGGCTGGGTGAACTGGGCCGAGACACTTTTATTTTTCTGGGGTCTAACCATCCTATTCATGAAGTTAAAGAAGAACCAGCATCAAGCACAGGCAACCCTTCTTAACCTTTTTCCTGAAAACATAGGCAAGGAAATTAATTCATCCACCGTTGGAGCTTTCATCGACAATATTTACAGCACTCCCTTGAGCTTACGTGATAGCCTCATCGTGAACCGCATTCGTAAATCTCTAGAGCTCTTCGAGTCACGCTGTGACAACGGAGAGGTGGCAGGATTCTTAGGCATCCAATCAGATCTCGACGCCAACAGGTCGATGGGATCCTACGCACTCATCAAGGTGTTTTTGTGGGCTATTCCTATTCTTGGTTTCATCGGAACCGTGATGGGACTCTCTGTCGCCGTTGGCTCACTGGCAATGGGTGACAACTCAGACCCCGAAGCACTCAAAGAGTCCATCAACGCTCTGACTGGAGGTCTCGGTGTTGCGTTTGACACCACTCTTCTCGGTCTGATTTTGAGTATCTTACTAAGCTTCCCCTTGTCTGCGGTTCAAAAGAAAGAAGACGAAACCCTCACTCTCATCGACACCTTTTGCACAGAGAAATTGTTACCCAAGCTCAACGACAGCAAACAACTAGGCACAGACGAACTCATCGAGCAAGCCGACAGCATACCTCAGTTGGTAGCCTCATTGGCCAGAGCGCACGAGACATTCCTGGTGAACTTAAACAAATCGACGACACAACTGAACCAGACACACACCAAACTCGAGAGTTCGCTAGACCAAGCTGTCACCAAGCTCTCTGATACCAGTAGTGAGCTTTTCTTAAAGTCGCACAATAACTTAACAAGATCTTTTGAGAGCATTGCCAGCGGTATTGAATCCATCAACCGCAGCCTACGCCAACTTGGAGAAAAGGAGGTTCCTGGCGCCATACCCAAGAAACGAGGCCTATTTTCCAGAAAATAACCTGCCGTGCCTAAGCGTCGATCCAACAGTGATGAAGGGGTAGATCTCTTCTCTTTCATGAGCATTCTTGCGTGCCTCATCGGCATTCTTACGCTCATGATCAGTGTCATGATGCAGGCGCAACAGGCCGAGCAAGAGGAAAAGGCTGGCAAAACCAAAGAAGAAAGAGCGCGAGCCATGGAGAACCTTCAGTTGAAGAAAAAGATCGAGCTGGCAGAAAAGGAGAAAGAAAAAAAAGAACAGCAAATCATAAAAGAAAAATCATCTGTTGCTGCACTTCAACATCTAAAGGATCAGACCATCGCACTCTCATTAAAATTAAAGAACCTCGAAAAAGCAGCGGATCCTGAACAGTCCGACACAGCTCTACAGAAGCTCATCGAGAACATGATCAAAGAAATTGCAGCGCTCAAAGCAGAACAACCACCGCTGGACAAAAGACTGAAGGAGCTGCAAGCAGAATTAAAATCTCGAAAAGAAGCACCAAAACCAAAAGCGTCTGTGAAAATAAGGCCACGTGGATTTGGTCAAAAGGGTGCCCGAAATTTGTTTTTTGTTGAATGTAACTCAACAGGTGTCGTTCTCTTTACTAAAGGAGTGCCTGGCAAGCCCATTTCCACCAACGCCATTCCAACTAACGAGGTATTTAACGATTATCTGGAAAAAGTCAAAAAAACCAACGATTCGATGGTTCTCTTTTTGGTCAGAAAATCCGGTAAGCTAGCCTATGATTGGGCTGCAGGTATTGCTGAGACCAAATACAGAGTTGGCCATGGCAAGCTGCCTATGCCCAACGACGGGAAAATTGATCTTTCCGCATTCAAATAA